>NZ_LSIA01000286.1:0-70821 GCF_001556015.1 Novosphingobium sp. CCH12-A3
GCCCAGCGCTGAAGAAGAAAAGCCAAGTCCCGGATCAAGTCCGGGACGACGGGTTTTGGGGTCGTGATGTTGTTGCTTGGATAGCAGGAACGGGGTTAGGCGCTGTCCTGATCTTCAACGATGATCCACGTCCACAGTCGCGCCCCTTCAATTGGGAAAACTACCCGCAGCGCGTTGGTCAGCATTGCAACTTTCGTCTCTGACAGGAGATTTTGACTCCTTTGGAAAAAGAGACGCTGTTGCGGATCTGATGGTTCATCCGGCTGTTCGGTAAAAGTCCAACCATCCCTTTCCATTGCCTCGACCGCAGCCGCGACATGCTGTGGAGGAACATCAATCCTCAATTGAACGGTTCGTTCGACGGACGGGCTTAGGCTTTCCTCATCCGCAGAAGTCCAGTAAATCCCATCCGGATCAAGAACCCGTTCAAGTGTGTCGCTAAAGCTGCTCATACCACTTTTATGCAAGGGATGCGCAGTTGGTTCAATGTCTGCGATGGCGTCGGTCCGGAACGGCCGCTTCCAGTGCAGAATGAAGCGAAACTTGCCGTTCGCTACCTCAAACCTTCTCTGGCCCTATAGCGCCCAGCACATGCGTGCACCCCAGCGCCTGCGCACTGTCCGCATCACTGAGCGCTGCAACGGTGCGCCAACCGATCGAGCGCAACCGCGCCGCCTCGGCACGGTCATGCCCCAACGGCAGGAACACGCGGTCCTCTGGTGTTTCGCTCGCCGAGAGCAGATCGATCAGCGCGTCGGGGTAGAGCGAGAAGCCGGTCGCCGCTTCATCCTTGCCATTGCCTGCAATGCGATAGGTGCCGCCGCGACCGACCGGTCCGCGCGCGCCTTCGGCGTAGAGGGTGAAGCCGAACCAGGTCTGGTATTCGAAGCCGTGGCGCTCGCTGGGGTCGAGCGTCAGCCGCGCCGCGCCGTTCAGGCTGGCGGCGATCTGCCTGAGCGACGCGATGCGCGAGGCGAGCGCGCCGCCTGCGTCGATCTCGCAAAGCTTCTCGATCGCGCTGTCGAACTCGCCGGTGGCGTAGAGCAGCGGCACATAGGCCTCGCCGCCCACATCGCGCAGGCCGCCCGCATCCTTGGTGTCGAGTTCGCGCCGCACCGCCTCGATCTGTTCGGGCGCAAGCGGGAAGGCCTTGGCGGCGAGCGTATCGACCAGATCGGGCAGGGTGAAATCGACGCTGACGCCGCGCGCGCCTGCTGCCTGTAGAGCCTCGACGGCGATGGAGACGATCTCGGTCGCCGCCGCCAGATTGTCCGCGCCGACGAGTTCGGCGCCGCACTGCAGCTTCTCCCGCGCGGGGTTCAGTCCGTCGCTCTTGATGGTCAGCACTTGCCCTGCATACATCAGCCGCAATGGCCGCGCCGCTTCGGCCAGCCGCGTCTGCGCGATGCGGCCGATCTGCGGGGTGTGGTCAGACCGCAGGCCCATCATTCGCAAGCTCGACGGATCAGTGAAGCGGAACATGCGACGTGACTGAATTCCCGCCATGCGCGCGGCGAGGCTCTTCTCGAACTCGATCATCGGCGGCAGCACGCGGTCATAGCCGTGGCCGTGCATGACGTCCTGAATGCTGCGCATCACGCGCGTGGTGGTCGCCGCCTCGGCAGGCAGGCGGTCCTCAAGCCCCTCGGGCAGCAAGCTGGAATCGACGTCGGTCATGGTTGCGGCGCTTAGCGGCTAGGTAGCCAAAAGCAAAGGGCGGGCGCATCGCTGCACCCGCCCCTCGATTTCACGCTGACGCTGGATCAGACGAAGTTCAGGGCCTTGACCACGCGTACGCCTTCGATGTCGCAGGCCTGCTTGAGCACGTCCTGCGGGACCGGGCTGTCAAGCGAGAGCAGCAGCACGGCTTCGCCACCGGCTTCGCGACGGCCGAGGTGGAAGGTGCCGATGTTGATGTTCGACTGGCCGAGCAGCGTGCCGATGCGGCCGATGAAGCCCGGTGCGTCGGAGTTGACGATGTAGAGCATGTCGCCATCGAGATCGGCTTCGATGCCGATGCCGAAGATCTCGACCAGGCGCGGCTGGCCGTTGCCGAACAGCGTGCCTGCAACCGAACGCTCGCCCTGCGAGGTGCTGACGGTGACGCGCACCAGGGTGCGGTATTCGCCTTCGCGATCATGGCGCACTTCGCGCACGTCAAGCCCGCGCTCCTTGGCGAGGAACGGCGCGTTGACCATGTTCACGCTCTGCGAATACTGGCTCATCAGGCCGGCAAGCACCGCAGCGGTGATTGGCTTCTGGTTGAGCTGCGCGGCGGCGCCTTCAACCTCGATGGCGATCTTGGTCAGGTTGTCGTGCGCGAGCTGGCCGACCAGCTTGCCCAGCTTTTCCGCCAGCGCCATGTAGGGCTTGAGCTTCGGCGCTTCCTCGGCCGAGAGCGAGGGCATGTTGAGCGCGTTGGTGACGCCGCCCGTCACGAGGAAATCGGCCATCTGCTCGGCCACCTGAAGGGCGACGTTGACCTGCGCTTCGGTCGTGCTCGCGCCGAGGTGCGGGGTGCAGATGAAGTTCGGGGTTCCGAACAGCGGCGATTCCTTGGCGGGTTCGGTCTCGAACACGTCGAGCGCGGCGCCTGCCACCTGGCCCGAATCCAGCGCAGCCTTCAACGCTGCTTCATCGATCAGGCCGCCACGCGCGCAGTTCACGATGCGCACGCCCTTCTTGCACTTGGCGATGTTCTCGGCCGAAAGGATGTTGCGGGTCTGGTCGGTCAGCGGCGTGTGCAGCGTGATGAAGTCCGCCTTGGCCAGCAGCGTGTCGAGGTCGGCCTTTTCGACGCCCATTTCCACGGCGCGCTCGGGCGTCAGGAAGGGGTCGAAGGCGACGACCTTCATCTTGAGGCCAAGCGCGCGGCTGGCAACGATCGAGCCGATGTTGCCAGCGCCGATCAGGCCCAATGTCTTGCCGGTGACTTCAACGCCCATGAAGCCGTTCTTCGGCCACAGGCCCGCCTGGGTCTGGGCGTTGGCTTCCGGGATCTGGCGGGCGAGCGCAAACATCATCGCGATGGCGTGTTCGGCGGTGGTGATCGAGTTGCCGAACGGGGTGTTCATCACCACCACGCCCTTCGAGGAGGCGTAGGGGATGTCGACGTTGTCGACGCCGATGCCGGCGCGGCCGATGACCTTGAGGTTGGTGGCGGCATCAAGGATCGCCTTGGTCACCTTGGTCGAGGAACGGATGGCGAGGCCATCGTATTCGCCGATGCGGGCGATCAGCTGTTCCGGGGTTTCGCCGGTGATCACGTCGACGTCGCAGCCCATCTCGGTGAAGATGCGGGCGGCGTTGGGATCCATCTTGTCGGAAATGAGAACCTTGGGCTTGGTCATGTTTCGATCCAATCCATCAGAATGAGACACCGTCATGCTGAACTCGTTTCAGCATCCATCCCTCGGCCAGAGAAGTCGGTTGAGGGGGAGAAATGGACCCTGAAACAAGTTCAGGGTGACGACGGGAAGAACGGGGAGGTACTGGCGCTACCCTGCGGCAGCGCCAAACCTTGATCAGGCCGCGGCCAGTTCGGCCTTGGTCGTCTCGTAGGCCCAGTCGAGCCATGGGCCGAGATCGGCGATGTCCTCGGCGTTGACGGTCGCGCCGCACCAGATGCGCAGGCCCGCCGGGGCATCGCGGTAACCGGCGATGTCGTAGGCCGCGCCCTGCTTTTCGAGCAGGCCTGCGAACTTCTTGATGAAGTCTGCGTCCGCGCCTTCGACCGAGAGGCAGACCGAGGTCTTCGACCGGGTCGCTTCGTCAGCGGCCAGGTGCGAGAGCCACGAACGCTCTTCGACGATCTTGTTGAGCGCTGCCGCATTGGCATCGCTGCGCGCCTGGAGGCCCTTCAGCCCACCCAGACCCTTCGCCCATTCGAGCGCGAAGATCGCGTCTTCGACAGCAAGCATCGAGGGGGTGTTGATGGTCTCGCCCTTGAACACGCCCTCGGCCAGCTTGCCCTTTGAAACAAGGCGGAACACCTTGGGCAGCGGCCATGCAGGGGTGTAGGTTTCGAGCCGTTCGACCGCGCGGGGCCCCAGGATCAGCACGCCGTGGCCGCCTTCGCCGCCAAGGACCTTCTGCCAGGAGAAGGTGGCAACGTCGATCTTCGACCAGTCGATGTCGTAGGCAAAGACAGCCGAAGTCGCGTCGGCGAACGAGAGGCCTTCGCGGGTTTCCGGGATGAAATCGGCGTTCGGCACGCGCACGCCCGAGGTGGTGCCGTTCCAGGTGAACAGCACGTCGTTCGACCAGTCGATCGCGTTCAGATCGGGGATCTGGCCATAGTCGGCGCGCAGGATCGTGGGATCGAGCTTGAGCTGCTTGGCGGCATCGGTGACCCAACCTTCACCGAATGATTCCCATGCCAGCGTGGTGACGGGGCGGGCGCCCAGCATCGTCCACATCGCCATTTCGAAAGCGCCGGTGTCAGACCCCGGAACGATGCCGATGCGGTGCGTATCGGGCAGCTGCAGCACTTCGCGCATCAGGTCGATGCAATACTGCAGGCGCGTCTTGCCGATCTTGGCGCGGTGTGAACGGCCGAGCGATTCGGTGCTGAGCTTTTCGGGGGAGTATCCGGGCGGCTTTGCGCAGGGACCGGACGA
The DNA here is from genome assembly GCF_001556015.1 of Novosphingobium sp. CCH12-A3. NCBI lineage: Bacteria > Pseudomonadati > Pseudomonadota > Alphaproteobacteria > Sphingomonadales > Sphingomonadaceae > Novosphingobium > Novosphingobium sp. CCH12-A3. The sequence continues at coordinate 4,620 of NZ_LSIA01000286.1, forward strand.
GAAGAAGGGGCGCGCAGGCTTGCGAGCCGGAATCGTAGCAGACATTGTAGTCTCTCCTTGCAGAGAGCACGCGCGGCGTTGGGACCGCGTGGCCCGCCGGCCGCTCTAGTGGCACGTGAGCGAATGTCAAACCATTCCGTTTCCAACTCTCCTGAACTTCAGGGCAAGTCTCCCCCAACTCTCCGAAGCAGAAGGCCAACTCGCGGGAGCGAACGCCCTACTTCTCGAGGGTCTCCGCGAGCATCGCGGCGGTCCTTGGACCTGACCAATCATGCGCGCCGATCATGCGCCAGACTTCCTTGCCATCCCGGTCGTAGAGCACCGTCGTCGGCAGCATGCCCGTCTCGTAGAAGAAGCCGAGGTTGTTCTCGGTGTCGAGCCAGGGTTCCAGCTTGGCGAACTTCTTCTCGGCATAGAACGGTGCGACCTTCGCCCCTCCTTCGATGTCCTGCGATACAGTGAGGACGCGGAGCTTGCCCGCGTTGTCCGCTGCCAGCTTGTCGAGCATCGGCATCTCGAGGACGCATGGCCCGCACCATGTCGCCCAGAGGTTGACCAGCACCGGCTTGCCCTTGAGATCGCGCAACTTGAGCGTCTTGCCCGACGGATCGGTCACGGTGAAGTCGGGCATGTCCTTGCCGCGATTGGCGATGTCGAGCGTGCCATTGAATTCGCCCTTGGCGACAGATTCCGTAGGTGCCGCGCTGCTCTGCGGTTGCGAGTCGCTCGGCGCTTGCCTATCGCACCCCGCAACGGCAAGGGCCGCCACGAGCAACAGCACTTTGGGCGAATAGACGGACATGGGCGACAAATCAGGCTCCAACCAGATGTGGGGCGGGCGCTTCGCAGGCGGTCCCTCGGCGATCATGCGCGAGATTAACGCCTCGATTCCCTTCGACAAGGCGCTGTGGCGGCAAGACATCGCCGCGTCAAAGGCCCATGTGGACATGCTGGGTGCGCAGGGAATCGTCTCGGCCGAGGATGCTGCGCTGATCGCGCAAGGGCTGGATCAGGTCGCGGCGGAGTATGAGGCCAACGGGGTGCCCGAAAACTGGGACCTCGAAGACATCCACATGACCACCGAGAGCCGCCTTGCCGAACTGATCGGCCCGGCGGCAGGGCGCCTCCACACCGCGCGCAGCCGCAACGACCAGGTGGCGACGGATTTCCGCCTGTGGGTGCGCGATGCGATGGACCAGGCCCAGCTTGGCCTCAAGCAGTTGCAGGTGGCGCTGGTGAGCCGCGCAGGCGAACACGCCGCATCGATCATGCCCGGCTTCACCCACCTGCAGACCGCGCAGCCTGTCACGCTTGGCCATCACCTGATGGCCTATTACGAGATGATCGGGCGGGATCGTTCGCGCTTTGCCGATGCGCGCAGCCGCATGAACCGCAGCCCGCTGGGTTCGGCGGCACTTGCCGGAACCGGCTTTCCGATCGACCGCTTCCGTACCGCCGAGGCGCTGGGCTTTGACGGGCCAACCGACAACAGCCTCGATTCGGTGTCAGACCGCGATTTCGCGCTCGATTACCTGATGGCGGCGGCGCAGTGCTCGCTGCACCTTTCGCGGCTGGCCGAGGAGTTCATCATCTGGGCAAGCCAGCCCTTCGGCTTCGTGACGCTGCCCGACAGCCTGTCGACCGGCAGTTCGATCATGCCGCAGAAGAAGAACCCCGATGCCGCCGAACTGGTGCGCGGGCATTCCGGACGGATCGTCGGTTGCCTGACCGCCCTGATGATCACGATGAAGGGCCTGCCGCTGGCCTATTCGAAGGACATGCAGGACGACAAGCCGCCGGTGTTCGAAGCCGCAAGCCTGCTCGCCCTGTCGATCGCCGCGATGACCGGTATGGTGGCCGAAGCCAAGTTCCGCACCGACCGCATGCGCGCCGCCGCCGAACTCGGCTATGCCACGGCGACCGACCTTGCCGACTGGCTGGTGCGGCAGGCGAACATCCCGTTCCGCGAGGCGCATCACATCACCGGCAGCGCCGTGAAACTGGCCGAATCGCGCGGTATCGCGCTCGATCAGCTCTCGATCGAGGACCTCAAGGCCATTGACCAGCGCATCGACGATCGCGTCTACGCCGCGCTTTCGGTCGAGGCGAGCGTGGCGGCGCGTTGCAGCCATGGCGGAACCGCGCCGGACGAGGTAAGGAAGCGCGTGGCCCAGGCGCGCGTCGCGCTGGGGCTGGAGGAACAGGCTTGAAGCTTTCGCGCACCATTTTGCTCGGCACCCTTGGCGCCCTCGCTCTGGCAGGCTGCGGCAACAAGGCCGAGCTGAAGCTGGCGCCAGACCAGACGCCGCCGCCGATCCCCTATGGCCGCGAGGTCCAGCCGGGCGCGGACGATCTGCTCAAAACCCCCGCGCAGGCAGCCCCTGCGCGCAACGTCGAGCCGCGTCGCCGCTCGCAGGATCGCGAAGACGATCCTTTCGACCTGCCTCCCGAAGACTGAGAATTTCCGATGGACCATTTTGAACTGAACAACGGCGTGCTCTGCGCCGAGAACGTGCCCCTGCCGGTGATCGCAGCGGAAGTCGGCACGCCCGTCTATGTCTATTCGCGCGCGACGCTGACCCGCCACGCCCGCGTGTTCCGCGATGCCCTTGGCGTGCTGCGCGACGTGAAGATCGCCTTCGCGGTCAAGTCCAACCCCAACCTCGCCGTGCTCAAGGTCCTGGCTGCCGAAGGCTACGGCGCCGATGTCGTCTCGGGAGGCGAGATGGAACGCGCGCTGGCGGCAGGCATGGCGCCCGATGGCATCGTGTTCTCGGGCGTGGGCAAGACCGCGGCCGAAATGCGCCGTGGCATCGAAGCCGGGATCGGCCAGTTCAACCTCGAAAGCGAGGAAGAAGGGCTGGAGCTTGCGGAAATCGCCGCGTCGATGGGCAAGGTCGCTTCTGCCGCGCTGCGCGTGAATCCTGACGTTGACGCCGGGACGCACGGTAAGATTTCCACCGGCAAGGCCGAGAACAAGTTCGGCGTGCCGTTCGATCGTGCTGCGGCAATCTATGGCCGACTGGCCAATACGCCGGGCCTGAACATGCGCGGCCTCACGCTGCACATCGGCAGCCAGCTTTCCAGGCTCGAGCCGCTGGAAGCCGCCTTCAACAAGGTCGGCGCGCTGATGGAAGAGATCCGCGCTGCTGGCCATAGCGTCACGCACATGGACTTGGGCGGCGGCATCGGTGTGCCCTACAAGACGGGCGAGGTGTTCCCGCAGCCCGCCGAATATGCGGCGATGGTCGCGCGGGTGACCGGCAACTGGGGCGTGACCCTGATGTTCGAACCGGGCCGCGTCATCACCGGCAACACCGGCGTGCTGGTGACGGAAGTGATCCGCGTGAAGGAAGGCGTGGGGCACCCCTGGGTCGTCGTCGACGCCGCAATGAACGATCTGGCGCGCCCGGCGCTCTACGATGCCTGGCACGATTTCGCCGCGGTGGAGCCGAAGGGCGAGACCTTCACCGCCAACATCGTCGGCCCGATCTGCGAAAGCTCGGACACCTTCGCCATGGCTCGCACCATCGACAAGGTTGGGCGTGGTGACCTTGCCGTGTTCCGCACCGCCGGGGCCTATGGCGCGACGATGGCCAACACCTACAATTCGCGGCCCTTGGTGCCCGAAGTCATGGTCGATGGCGACAAGTGGGCCGTGGTGGCTGATCGCATCGCTCCCGCGACGATCCTGGCGGCAGAGCGCGTGCCGGACTTCCTCAAGTAAGATGCATTCGCTCCCCCTCTTCCACCGCATCGCGGGCCAGCCGGTGATCCTGCTGGGCGAGGGAGATGCCGCCGCGGCCAAGCAGCGCCTGATCGAGCGCGCGGGCGGAGTGATCTACCGCGATATCAACGCCGGGATCGACGACGGCGCGCGCCTCGCCTTCATCGCGCACGACAATCCCGACATGGCGCAGGGCGATGCGATCCGGCTGCGCTGTGCCGGCCTGCTGGTGAACGTGGTCGACCGGCCCGAACTGTGCGATTTCACCACGCCCTCGATCCTCGACCGTGACCCGGTGCTGATCGCGGTGGGCACGGGCGGGGCCTCGGCAGGCCTCGCCAAGATCCTGCGCCTGCGGCTGGAGCGCCTGTTGCCGCAAGGGCTTGGCGCGCTGGCCCGCGCGCTGGAAGAGGCGCGCGAGGGGATGCGCAAGCGCTGGTCCTCGGTCGCCGACCGCCGCCGTGCCCTCGATGCGGCGCTGGACGAGGGCGGGGAACTCGACCTGTTCCGCGCAGGCAGCGAGACGAAGGTTGCAGACTGGCTGGCCTCTGGCGCGGAAGGGCAGTCCGGGCGCTTCGAAATCACCCTGACCTCGAACGACCCCGAAGACCTTACCCTTCGCGCCGCGCGGCTGCTTGGGCAGGCGGACGTGGTGGTGCATGATGCAGGCGTTGCGCCGGAAGTCCTGTCACGCGCACGGGCTGATGCGGTGCGTGTGCTCGCCGGGTGTGAGGTTCCGCAGGGCGGGATCGTCGTGGTGCTGCGAGTAGTTTGACTGATCACTCCTGACCGTCCCGGACCTGATCCGGGACCCCACTTTTCTTGCCGCAAGCTGCGTTTTCACCGAGGCCGCAAAAGGCAGCGGGGTCCCGGATCAAGTCCGGGACGACGTGGTTTTAAAGCGGACAGTTACCCCTTCATCGCCGCCTGCAACTGCCCGATGATAACCTGGCTCTGTTCCGCGCCTGATTGCGGGGCGAAGTCGCCGGTGCGGTCGTTGATCTTGTCCCAGTTGGCTGCGAAGCCTTCGACGGTGCGCTCGTTCGGTGCCAGCAGGACGCCCTTGTTCATGGTGACCCATGCGCCGTGGTATGCGCCGCCACCGGCGCCGACGATGGCGTTGGTGGGGGCGTCTTCCGAGACGAGGAAGAGCGCGGCGGGCACGACGTTTTCCGGGCCGAACAGCTTGAAGGCTTCCTCGGGGAAAATGTCCTCGGTCATGCGCGTGGCGGCAACCGGGGCCAGCGTGTTGACCTTGATGTTGTTCTTCGCGCCTTCAAGATAGAGCGTCTTGGTCAGCCCGGCGAGGCCGAGCTTGGCCGCGCCATAGTTGGCCTGCCCGAAGTTGCCGAACAGTCCGGTGGACGATGCCGTCATCAGGATGCGGCCGTAGTTCTGTTCGCGCATCAGGTCCCAGCAGGCCTTGGTGGCGAAGGCCGAGCCGATCAGGTGGACGCGCACGACCATCTCGAAATCGGCCGGGTCCATCTTGGTGAAGCTCTTGTCGCGCAGGATGCCGGCGTTGTTGATCAGCACGTGGACGCCGCCCCAGCGTTCCTTGGCCTTGGCGACCATCTCGACCATCTGCTCGTATTCGCTGACCGAGCCGCCGTTAGACATGGCCTCGCCGCCCATGGCCTCGATTTCCTCGACGACCTTGAGCGCTGCGTCCGAATGGCCCGTGCCATCGCGCGATCCGCCAAGGTCGTTGACCACAACCTTCGCCCCGCGTCGGGCGAGTTCGAGGGCATAGGCGCGGCCAAGGCCACCGCCTGCTCCGGTAACGATCGCGACGCGGCCTTCGAACGAAATGCTCATGCTTGGGTCTCTCCGGAGCGCCCTAACCGGGCGATTAACGCAGGCATCAGCGATGCCACGGCGAGGGCCGGAACGCAACGGGCGAGGCGTTGCCGCAGCATTTGCGACAAATCGGCAAAACCACCGTCAACAAAATGTAACACTACAGACATATTTGGCCGCAAACCGGTAGGCTCAAGGATTCGTCATGAAGTTTGCAACGCGCGTCTCGATCACCGCTCTTGCCTGCGCCGCTGGCTGGGCTGTCCCGGCTGAGGCCGCGTCCTCGAACGCGGATATTGCCGCCATGCAGGCCCAGCTTCAGCAGATGCAGGCGCAGATGCAGAGCCAGATGGATGCAATGGCCGCGATGCAGGCGCAGATCCAGACCTTGCAGGGCCAGCTCGCCGAAGCCAGGGCCAAGAGCGACGCGACCGCCACTGCCGTCGCCGCAATCCCTGCGCCGACCGCTTCGGGCAAGCCGCCAGTCGCGATCAGCTGGGATGGTGGGCCGAAGATTGAAGCCCCGGTGGACCCGAAGAACCCCAAGGCCGGCAAGTGGAGCTTCAAGCCGCGCGGCCGCCTGCAGATTGACACCGCCTCGGTCTCCGCGCCGTCGTCCATAGGCAGCAAGAGCCTTGGCCTCGCCATGGAATTCCGCCGCGCCTACCTGGGCTTCGACGGCACCATTCCCGGCAACTTCGGCTACCGTATCGAGGCGGACATCGCCAACAGCAGTGTCGATCCGACCGACGTCTACCTCACCTATACCGGTATCAGGAACCTTACGCTCACGATCGGCCAGCACAAACCGTTCGAATCGATGGAGGACACCGAGTCCGACCTGTTCACCAGCTTCATGGAGCGCGCCGCGTTCAACACCGCCTTCGGTTTCGAGCGCCGCCTCGGCCTTTCTGCACAGTACCAGAAGGGCATGGTCCTGGCGCAAGTCGGCGTGTTCTCCGACAACGTCACCGACCTCAACGCCGATACCGACAACAGCTATTCCATCGACAGCCGCTTTGCCTTGCAGCCCAGGCTGTTCGGCGGCCAGGCGCACATCGGCGGCTCGGCGCACTACCACGACCTCAACGACAGCAGCGCCACCGTGCGTTATCGCGCGCGCCCGTTCACCCACACCACCGACATCCGCTTCGTCGATACCAAGGCGATCAGCGCGCTGTCGGAAACGAATTACGGCGTGGAACTGGGCTGGACCGGCGGTCCGGTGCATTTCACTGCTGAATCGCAGTGGATGAAGGTCAACCGTCCGGCAGGGATTGCCGACCCCACCTTCAACGGCGGCTATGTCGAAGCGGGCGTGTTCCTGACCAAGGGGGATACGCTTCCCTACAAGGCAAGCGAGGGCACCTGGACCCGGATCAAGCCGAAGAACGGTGTAGACAAGGGCGGCATTGGCGCGGTGCAGGTCAACGCCCGCTATGACTGGCTCGACCTCAACGACGTCGATGGTGCTGGTGGGGGCGTGCTGGGCGGCCGCCAGCAGCTCGTCGGTGCCTCCTTGCTGTGGGTGCCGACGGACTACGTGCGCTTCATTGTCGACTACGGCCATCTCTGGCTAAAGGATGCCGCGGTCGCTGCAGGTGCGGATCGCAATTACAACGCCGACGTCATCGGCATGCGGGCGCAGTTCGACTTCTGAGGCAGACGCAATGAAAAAGGCCCGCCGTTCCACATGGATCGGCGGGCCTTTTCGTTTTCTCAGGTCTCGCTATCAGGCGATCCGCGTCACCCAGCCATGGGTATCGGCAATCTCCCCGCGCTGGATGCCGACGAGCCTGGCGCGCAGCTTCTGCGTCAGCTGGCCGGGACCGCCCGAACCGATCGTGAACTCGCCCTCGTGGCTGGCGACCTTGCCGACTGGCGTGACAACCGCCGCGGTTCCGCAGGCGAACGTCTCGATCAGCTTGCCCGAAGCCGCGTCTGCCTTCCACTGGTCAAGGCTGTAGCGGCCCTCGCGCACGGTCAGGCCCTCTTCGGCGGCAAGCTTGAGCAGGCTCGAACGGGTGATGCCGGGCAGGATCGTGCCGGTCAGTTCAGGCGTCAGGATCGAACCGTCATCGAACACGAAGAACAGGTTCATGCCGCCCAGTTCCTCAACCCACTTGTGTTCAGCTGCATCGAGGAACAGGACCTGATCGTGCCCGCGCGAGAAGGCTTCGGCGGTGGGCACGAGGCTGGCGGCATAGTTGCCGCCGCACTTGGCCGCGCCGGTGCCGCCGGGGGCAGCACGCGTATAGTCCGAAACCCAGATTGAAACCGCCGGCGCGCCCGACTTGAAGTAGCTGCCGGCCGGGCTGGCGATGACCATGAACTTGTACTGCTTCGCAGGCCGCACGCCCAGGAACGCCTCGCTGGCGAACATGAACGGGCGCAGGTACATCGAGCCGCCCTCCACAGTAGGGAACCAGTCCTTGTCGGCCAGCACCTGCTGGCGCACGGCATCGACGAACAGCTCTTCCGGCAGTTCGGGCATGGCGAGGCGGCGCGCAGACGCATTGAAGCGCTGCGCATTGGCTTCCGGACGGAACAGGGCGATGCCGCCGTCGGCCAGGCGATAGGCCTTCAGCCCTTCGAAGATTTCCTGCGCATAATGCAGCACTGCAGCCGCAGGATCGAGCGCGATGGGGCCATAGGGAACGACGCGAGCGTCGTGCCAGCCGGTCCCCTCGGCGTAGTCGATCTCGACCATGTGATCGGTGAAGGCGGTGCCGAAGCCGGGGTTCGCCAGCACTTGCGCCCGCACGTCCGCAGCAACCGGAGCCGGGTGCGGATGCTTGGTGAAAGTGAGGCTGTTGTCGGCGAGCGTCGCCATGGGGCAGTCCTTGCGCTAGAATCGAGGAAGCAGCGCCGTGAACTATTATTGCGCGAAAGGCAAGGGGAATGTAATAAATGTGAAGGGCCGCGTCGGTCAATCCGAGCGGCCCTTCGCATGGTCAGCGGCCGGAAGTGCCGCCCACGAAGCCTTTATCGCTTAATCGAAACTCAGCGATAATGCCTCGCGCGGGACTGTACCGACCTCTCTGCTGAACCATGAGACATCGGATCACCTCCTTTCGCGCTGTTGAGCCAAAGTCACAGGCTGTCGGGCCTGCTGGACCGGGAGTTTGTATTCTCACCGGCCTTGTTCTGAATGTGATTCATCCATGGCAAAACAACAAGACTTGATCGAAAAAAAATTGTCGTCACAATCTCCGTTTCGCGCCTGCAGTATGGTCACCCCTGCAACCGGATAGGCAACTGGCCATGCAGGCGGCCATGCAGGCGGATCGCGTTATTTCCGGCAATCCTCGATCACCCGCCCCACTTCGGCCCAGGCTGGCAGGTAGAGCGTCGGCAAGCCGTTCACCTCGATGGCAAAGCGACCGCGGCTGAACGCCATGGAATCCAGCAGCGGATCGCGTGAGGGCAGCGTTGCCACCAGTTGCGGCTGGCCCTGCGGCGCCGGATCGGCCGAAAGCGGGCGGATATCGCTGGTGGTTGCCACCGTCATCGGCAGCGGCACGGTGGAAGTGCCGGTGCGGATCAGGCTCATCGTTCCTGCGGCGCGGTTGCAGGCCATGGCGAACAGTGTGGCGTCGCCCGGGCCGAAACGGGCGACCCCCGGCTCATAGCGCCAGTTGCCCACGGTCTGTGGCGCATCGCGCCAGTCCTTGAAAGTCTGCGCAGGTGGCGGCGGGGGCGGTGCCTGGGTTGGCCTAGGGGCCGGCGGCGGCGCGGCTTGCGGGACCACCGTCGGCGCGGCGCAGGCGGAAAGGGCCAATGGCAGGACGAAAGCCAGCGCACCGGATAAAACGAGGCGGGGGCGGTGTGCATGGTTGATCTTCATGGTGCAGTTATGGAAGGAACGCGCCGTGACCTCAACCCGCCCCCCCAAACAGCCCGGCGCATCCAAGCTTCGCGTGGACCAGTTGCTCGTCGAACGGGGCTTGGTCGAAAGCCGCGCGCGCGCGCAGGCCCTGATCCTTGCCGGGCTGGTCTACTCGGGCGAGACCAGGATCGCCAAGGCCGGGCAGGCGCTCGCTCTCGATGCAGCCTTGGATGTGCGTGGACGCGATCACCCCTGGGTCTCGCGCGGCGGCATCAAGCTCGCCCACGCCATCGAGCATTTCGGCCTCGATCCGTCGGGCGTCACCGCAATGGACATCGGCAGTTCGACCGGCGGCTTCACCGACGTGCTGCTGCAAGGCGGCGCGGAGCACGTCTTTGCCGTGGACTCGGGCACCAACCAGCTCGCCTGGAAGCTGCGCCAGGATCCGCGCGTCACCGTACTGGAACAGACCAGCGCGCGCATCCTCACGCCGGGACACATCGATCGACCAGCGACCTGGGTGGTCTGTGATGCCAGCTTCATTGCCTTGCGCAAGGTGCTGGAAGTGCCGCTCTCCCTGGCGACGAGACCGACCCGCCTCGTCGCGCTGATCAAGCCGCAGTTCGAAGTGGGCAAGGCCGAAGTCGGCAAGGGCGGCGTGGTGCGTGATCCCGCGCTTCACGAACGCGTCTGCGGCGAGGTGCGCGATTGGCTGGAAGGCGAAGGCTGGGAGGTTCAGGGCATCGTCCCGAGCCCGATCACCGGGCCCGAAGGCAACGTCGAATTTCTGGTTTCCGCGCTGCGTGGCTGAGTTTTCCCCGGATTGTGTCTCCGCGCGGGATGCAATGCGGGACGACTTCCGATTGCAGAGCAGGCAACCCCTCGCCAATATCCCCGGCGAATCGCGCGTTTTGCGCAGTTGCTTGCGGGTGCCATGAACTATCTTGCCTCTTCGGGACAGCTTCGCGCCAGTCTTCTGCGCTGGTCGCTGTTCACCATTCCCCTTGTCGTCGCTCTCGGGTTTCTGTCCGGACAAGCTGCGGGCAGCGGCCCTGGCAACCCGTGGTTCGATGCGCTGGTCAAGCCGTCGATCTATCCACCGCCGGCTGCCTTCGGAATCGTCTGGACCGTCCTTTATGTTCTGATGGGGCTGGCGCTGGCGATGGTTCTCTCGGCACGCGGCGCGGCGGGTCGTGGCATTGCCGTCGCGATGTTCGTGGTCCAGCTTCTCATCAACCTCGCCTGGTCGCCTACGTTCTTCGCGTTGCATCAGATCACGGTGGCGTTCTGGATCACCGTTGCCATGGCCGTGGCGATCGTCTTGACGGTGGTGCTGTTCTGGCGCGTGCGCCCGGTCGCGGGCATGCTGCTGCTGCCATATCTCGCGTGGGTCTGCTTCGCTTCGGTGCTGACGTTCGAGTTCGGCCGGTTGAACCCCGATGCCGATGGCGCATTCGGCACCGTGACGACCGAGCGCGTCGAAATCTGACCTGTCCGGCCACTTGCGCAAGGCATGATGGCGGCCCACATAGCGGGAACCGAATGCCAGCCAGGACCCAAGCCCATGCAGAGTGAAAACCCGATGATCGCCGACTTCGTCAAGCTGCTGAACAGCGCGGCGGGAACGATTGCGGGCATGGGCCGCGAGGCGGGCGAAAACGCGCGCGAGAAGGCCAAGGAAATCTTCGGAGGCCTCGATTTCGTCAGCCGCGAGGAATTCGACGCGGTCAAGGAACTGGCTGCTTCCGCGCGTGAGGAAGTGGAAGCGCTCAAGGCCCGCATCGCGGCGCTTGAGGCTGCCTCAAAGGGCGAGTGAGGAACCCGTTTCCCGTTTCGCGGATTTAACCTGCATCAAGTTGGCGCCCGACGGCGCACTGCAGGAAGACAACCGTGTTTACGCAACTCAATCCGACAATTCCCTTGCACGTGCTGGGCAAGGGCGATGGCTATGCGATCGGGATGATCGACTATGGCCAGGAGCACAATCTCATCTGGGTCACGGCGCTCGATGAGTCGGGCGAGATCTGGTGTGCGCCCAACAGCAAGGTCCGTCTCGGCAAGAACTGGACAATGGGGCGGGCGGAAAACCGCCTGATCACGCAGGACAAGCAAGACGCAACTTCCAAGGCCGAGGTAGAAGCAGAACACTGTGAAGGCCGGCGCGCCGCCTGAGGTTCAGCTTTCCAGCATCCTTGCCGTGGCGAGCGAGCAATCCAGCCGCCAGTGCAACCCGGTCGGCGCGTAATCGATGGTCACTTCGGCATCGAGGCTTCGGGCCGGGATATGCCGCATCAGCGTGGTACCAAACCCGTGATGCGTCGGCACGCACATCAGGGGCACGCCGCTCTCACGCCAGTCGATGACGAAGCGATCTGCGGTTTCCTCCCAGCACAGCACGACTTTGCCTGCCGGCGCGGCCAGGGCGCCGTACTTGAGCGCATTGGTGGCAAGCTCGTGCAACGCCATGCCGATGATCTCGGCGCTGCGGGGGCTGAGGGGAATCGAGGCTCCACGCAATTCGATCTGCGCCCGCGCCTCGCGCCCCAGTATCGCCAACTGGGCCTCGGCCAGCTCATCCATGAGGATGGTCGACCAGCCGCGTCGGACCAGCAAGTCCTGATTGGCCGAGAGGCTGGCGAGGCGGCGTTCGAAGCGGTGCAGGAAATCCGGGTCCTGGCAGCCCGAACGGCGGGCAAGGGCCTGAACGACGGCAAGCAGGTTCTTCGAGCGGTGGTTCACCTCCATCAGGAGAACGCGAATCTGCTCTTCCTTCTCGAGCATGTCGGTCACATCGGTATTGGTGCCGAACCAGTAGAGGATCGCGCCCGAAGCGTCGCGAATGGGTAGCGCGCGCGACAGGAACCAGCGGTATTCCCCGTCGCCCGATCGCAAAGGGAAGGTGTCCTCCCACTCCACCCCGGATTCTATGCTGGTCTTGAAGTGTGCAAGGACCCTTTCGAGGTGGTCCGGGTGATGGACCTGATCCCAGCCCCAGCCGTCGCAATCGCCTTCTGCAAGGCCGGTGTAGTCATACCAGCGCTTGTTGTACCAACCTATCCAACCGGACCGGTCGGCAACCCATGCCAGTTGGGTGATGTTGTCGGCCAGCATGCGGAAGCGCATCTCGCTTTCGCGCAAGGCGCGCTGGCCTTCCTCGCGAGCGGTGATGTCGCGGGCGATCTTGCTTGCGCCGACGATCTTTCCTGCCTGGTCGTAGATCGGTGAGACCGTGAGCGAGACGGAGATGAGGGCTCCGTCCTGGCGCTGGCGGACGGTGTCGAAGCTCTTCACCCGCTCCCCACGCGCTATGCGAGCAAGGATATCGTCTTCTTCGGCCTGCCGATCTTCTGGGATCAGGCGCCGGATCGACTGGCCGATCATGTCCGCTTCCGCAAATCCGAAGATGCGCGTGGCCGCCGGGTTCCAGCTCAGGACTGTCCCTTGCAGGTCCTTGCTGATGATCGCATCATCGGAAGACTGGATTATGGCAGATAGATGGGCCTCGGCCAGCAAAGCAGCTTGCTCCGTTGCGACCCCACCCGGCTGCCTATTTACGGCAAGGGTGGCGCGATGCAACCGAATTGGCGCAATTTCAGGCAGATGGTTTCACAAACCCGCGGCCCGCAGGGCCTGGTCGAGATCCTCGATCAGGTCATCGGGGTCCTCAAGGCCGACATTGAGGCGCAGCATGCCTTCGCCCACGCCCATGTCGGCGCGGGTTTCCGGGCCGACGCCGTAATGCGTGGTCGAGGCCGGATGGCACATCAGCGAGCGCGAATCGCCGATGTTGTTCGAGATGTCGATCAATTGCAGCGCATCTAGAACGGCGTGGGCCTGCTTCAGCCCACCATCGAGGTGGAACGAGAAGATGGTGCCGCCCGCCTTCATCTGCTTGCGTGCCAGTTCGTACTGCGGATGGCTGGGCAGGAACGGATAGAGCAGACGGGGCACGCGGGCTTCGACAAAGCTCGCGACCTTGAGCGCGTTCTCGCTCTGGCGGTGGATGCGCAGGTCAAGCGTTTCGAGACCCTTGTGGACGACCCAGGCGTTGAACGCGGCGATGTTCGGACCGGTGTTGCGTTGGAACGGCAGCAGGACGTTGTTGATCCACTCGGCCGAACCGCACACTGCGCCAGCCATGACGCGGCCCTGGCCATCCATCATCTTGGTGGCTGAATAGGCGACGACATCCGCGCCGAAGTCCATCGGGCGCTGCAGAGCAGCGGTGGCAAAGGCGTTGTCGACCACGGTGGTGATGCCGTGGCGTTTGGCGAGCGCGCAGACGAACTCGAGATCGACAATGTCCATCGTCGGGTTGGCCGGGCTTTCGAAGAAGAACACCTTGGTGTTTGGCCTGATCGCGGCTTCCCACGCAGCGTTGTCCGAAGCGTCGATCGTGGTGCCGGTAATGCCGAAGCGCGGCAGCAGGTTGTCGACCAGCCAGCGGCACGAACCGAATGCGGCCTTGGCGGCGACGATGTGGTCCCCGGCCGAAAGCTGGCAGAGCAGGGCGGTGGTCATCGCCGCCATGCCGGTGGCCTGCGTGCGGCACGCCTCGGCTCCTTCCATCAGGGCGATGCGCTCTTCCAGCATCTGCACCGTGGGGTTCTGCAGGCGCGAATAGGTCATGCCTTCCGCCTCGCCGGCGAAGCGTGCGGCAACCGTTGCGGCATCGTCGTAGGTAAAGCCGGAGGTGAGGAACAGCGCTTCGGACGTTTCGCCCATTTCCGAACGCCACGTGCCTCCGCGCACGGCTTGCGTTGCGGGACGCCACTTCTGCGTGATCGAACGGTCCTGGCCAGCAGTTCTCTTCATGCCAGCCGCCTTAGTTTTCCGGACGGCTGCGCGCAAGCGGCGGGATTGCGAAGCGGCCCTGCGCGCCCTATCGGTCAGGACGCATGACGCAACAGTTCCAGACCGCAGCCCCGCGCGAGAAAGACCCTGCATTCTGGTGCGCGGTCATCGCGTCCGCGTTCTTCCTACTCGTGCTGCACCGGCTCGGCATTCCGTCAAAGCCTATGTTCGACGAGGTGCATTACTTGCCGGCGGCAAGACGGCTGATCGACCTGACGTCGCGGCTGAACCCTGAGCATCCCCTGCTGGCCAAGCAACTGATCGCCTGGTCGATGCAGCTGATCGGCGATACCCCGTTCGGCTGGCGCTTCCCCTCGGCCGTGCTTGGCGGGCTCGGGCTCTGGGCAATGATGCGGGCGCTGTGGTGGGCGAGCTTTTCCCGTTCGGCCACGGTCTTGTTCGGCCTGCTGCTGGCAACGGACTTCATCTGGTTCATGATGTCGCGGATTGCCCTGCTCGACATGGCGATGGCCGGGTTCATGGCGCTGGCCATGTGGCAATGGGCGCTCGCTTGGCGCAATCCTTCCGGCAAGGCCTTGCTGGCGCGGTCTCACCTGCTGCTGGCGGGCGTGTTCATGGGGCTTTCGCTGGGCGCAAAGTGGAATGGCGCGCTTCTGCTGCCGCTGCCCGGACTGGTCTTTGCACTGAACCGCTGGGAGGCGCTGAAGGGCAGGAGGAGTGGCCTCCTGTGGGCCTCGCGCGAGGCCGGACCGGTGCCAGGTGTCTCGCTGGTCGAGGCGGCGTTATGGCTGGGGGTGGTCCCGGTGGTGGTCTATCTTGCCACCTTCCTGCCCGCCTTCTTCTATGAAAAGCAGCCGATGACCGTAGGCGGGCTGTGGCATTGGCAGCAATACATGCTGGAACTGCAGGACAGCGTGAAGAAGCCGCACACCTACATGAGCGTGTGGTGGCAGTGGGTGGCCAACATCCGGGCGATCTGGTTCCTTTATGAAGAGGTCGATGGTGCGCAGCGTGGTGTGCTGATGATCGGCAATCCGTTCACGATGCTCGCCGGGCTGCCCGCGCTGCTGTTCTGTGCGTGGGACGGGTTCAAAGGCATGAAGGGTGGGGCAAAGCGGCTCCACCTGCTGGTCTTCGCCGCCTATGTCCTGCTCGTCGGCTTCTGGGCGATCAACGGCAAGCCAGTGCAGTTCTACTACCATTACATGCTGGCCAGCTGCTTCCTGCTGGCCGCCCTTGCGCTGGTCCTGGGCGAGTGGTGGGATCTGGGCCTGCGCTGGCCGACCAAGGTGACGCTGGTGCTGTCGTTCGGTCTGTTTATCGGATTCTACCCGATCCTCTCGGCAGGCGAACTGCCGCGCAAGGATTCCTACCGGGACTACACCTGGCTCAATAGCTGGAAATAGCGCGCAGCCGTAGCCAGACTGCGGTGGTCAGAGCGCCAAGCCCGGCAAGCGCCATGTCCTTCTGCGGGTCCCACACATCGCCCTGCTGCCCGTTATACGCATCTGCATCCGGCCCGGCCATGACCACGGTAAGCTGCCACTCGAAGATTTCGTAAAGCGCGCTGCCTGCCAGCACGAACTCCACCGCGATGTAGGTGGCCAGCGCAGGCGAAAGCCCGCGATGGCGCGCAAGCCAGCAGGCGATGGGCCAGGCCCACAAGGCGCCGAAGCTGAAATGAACGAGCCGGTCCCATGAATTGCGACCCAAGCCGAAAGCATGGTCGATCGAGGGCAGGCCAAGTGCGCCGAGCCACTGCTCGTAGGGCACGTACGAGTAGATGTAGCGCCCGCCGATGGTGTGCAGCGCCATGAATGCCGCGATGCACATGATCGCGCTTGTCGGCATGGGCCAACGACGCAGCGCGAGCCAGAGCATGGCAACGATGAACAGCGTCGGCAGGTTCTGGAGCGGCGCGAGTGCCGGGTAAGGCGTATCGATCAGGCTGAACAGAGCCCCTGCGCCGGTCAACCCGAGCAGAAGCGCTTGCGGTCCCGGAAGCCCCGCGACCGCGCGCAAATCAGTACTTGCCCCAGACGAAGCGCGACGACAGCGCGAAGTTCCACACCGAGCCGAGCACGATGCCGACGATCACCGCAACCACGCTGTGGAAGCCGATGGTCTTGAGCACGGCAGCCGAACCGACGTTGGTCAGCAGGCCCAGTGAGCAGGTAAGGCCGAACTGCGCCCAGCCGCGCAGCAGCGGGCCGAAGCCGCGCAGGCGCTTGTCGGAATAGGTCAGCTCGTTGTTGAGCACGAAGTTGAAGGTCATGGCGATGATCGCCGCCAGCGTGTTGGCGGTGTTGAAGGTCGCGCTTTCCGACCAGTTGCCATAGACGAAGCGTTCGCCGGCAATGACCTTGAGCAGCACCCACAGCGCGCCCAGTTGCACCGCGACGCCCATGGCGCCAACGGTGCCGAACAGCGCGAAGCGTGTCGGGATGATGCGGCCGAGCCACTTGTCGTACAGGCCTACGAGGAATTCGAACACTACGGTCTGGTCCAGCTTGCTCTCGCCCTCGATGCGGGCGACGAAGTTGAGAGGGAATTCCTTGACCTTGAGCGGGCGGTCGACCGTGGCAAGGATATCGAGCAGGATCTTGAAGCCGACGCCGGACAGACGGTGCGCGTCCGCGCGCAGCGTTTCGGTGCGAAGCATGAAATAGCCGCTCATCGGGTCCGACAGTTCGACGCCGGTCACCTTGTTGGCGATGCGGTTGGCCAGGCCCGACGCCTTGACGCGGTCGGGACGGCCCCATTCCTCGGTACTCGCACCTTCCGCAAAGCGCGAGGCATAAGCGAGGTCATACTCGCCGCTTTCGACCGCAGCGAGCATCTTGGGCAGCAGTTCGGGATCATGCTGCTGGTCAGCGTCCATCACTGCGACGATCGGGGCAGCCGTGGCGCACATGCCCTCGATCGCAGCCGAGGCAAGGCCGCGGCGACCGATCCGCTCGATCACGCGGACGCGCGGATCGGTAAGCGAAATGCGGCGCGCCTCGTCGGCGGTGCCATCGGGGCTGTTGTCGTCAACGAAGATCGCTTCCCACACCACGCCCTGCAGCGCAGCGTCGAGACGCGCGACCATCGGCGCGATGTTCGCGCGTTCACGATAGGTCGGAAGGATAACGGCTAGCTGGAGCATCGGACGGGGCCTTTAGAGCCTTGCGAGCACCGCGTCACCTACTTCCGTCGTCCCGGCGCTACCGCCAAGATCGCGACCCAGCACGCCATCGGCCAAAGTCCTGGCCACGGCGGCCTCCACCCGGTCTGCCGCTTCTGCCAGCCCCAGCGAGTGGCGCAGCAGCATCGCCGCCGAAAGGATCGTCGCCATCGGATTGGCAAGACCCTGGCCAGCGATGTCGGGGGCCGAACCGTGGATCGGCTCGTAAAGGCCGAAGGTGCCGTGCGCGGTCTGGCGCTCGCCGAGCGAAGCCGAGGCAAGCAGGCCGATCGAGCCTACGCACATCGAGGCCTGGTCCGAGAGAATGTCGCCGAACAGGTTGCCGGTCAGCACGACGTCGAACTTGCCCGGCGCGCGGACGAGCTGCATCGCGGCGTTGTCGACGTACATGTGCTCGAGCGTGACCTCGGGATATTCCCTGGCCACCTCGATCACCACGTCGCGCCACAGTTGGCTGGTTTCGAGCACGTTGGCCTTGTCGACCGAGCACAGGCGCTTGGCGCGGCCCATCGCGGTGCGGAAGCCGACATGGGCGATCCGGCGCACTTCGGATTCGTTGTACGACATGACGTCGTAGCCCTCGCGGTCACCGTTGGCAGCGGTGCGGAAACCCTTTTCGCCGAAATAGACGTCGCCATTCAGCTCACGCACGATGACCATGTCGATTGCGCCGGCCACCTCGGGGCGCAGGGCGGAATGTCCTTCGAGGCCGGCAAAGACCTTGGCCGGACGCAGGTTGGCGAACAGCGTCAGTTCCTTGCGCAGGCCAAGGATCGCCTGTTCCGGGCGCAGGTGGCGTTCGAGCGAATCGCAATCGGGATCGCCTACCGCACCGAACAGGATGCCATCCGAAAGGCGGGCGATCTCCAGAGTCTCGGCCGGGAGGGGATGGCCATAGGCCTTGTAGGCCGCGCCGCCGACCGGGGCTTCCTTCATCTCGATGTCGGGCAGGCCGAGCGCTTCGATCACGCGGACCGCTTCACGCGTCACCTCGGGACCGATGCCATCACCGGGCAGAACCGCAATCTTCATGAAATACCCCTTCGTCCCTGCACTCGCTCGCCGCTTATGCGTCGAAGCCAATCCTTCTCAGGCGGCCGAGCAGAATCGCGCGCGCCCCCATAACATCGCGCGTGCGATCGGCAAGCAGGCGGTTGGCGATGGCCTTGCCCTGACGCTCCAGACGGGCCAGCAGATCGGGCCATTGCTCGTCTGGCGGAGGGGCTGGGGCCGTGCCATATCCGACCTCGCGCAGCAGCAGCACTTCGTAGCCAGCCAGGACCCGTGCCCATCCTCGGGCCGAGGGGGCATGGCAGATCGCATCGAGCAAGGCGACGAGCGACTCGTAGAGCACCGGGTAAGGGTGGCCTTCGGGCAGTGTCGCGGCGGTCAGCGCGCAGGCCCAGCCGATCCCCGCGCTGGGCAGTGGTTCTGACAGCCACGGCCCCCGACTTGCCACGAGCTCGACGCGGGCAGATGGCAGTTGCGAAGCCGTGCGTGAGCGCACTTCAACCTCGATCAGGTTCCCAGGGATCAGCACGGGCCGCAGTTCGCGCCCCCGCGCCCCGGCGACATAGGCGGCGGCAAGGCCATGGTCGGCGGTCAGCACGCGGATGATCGCGCCGTGTTCGCCGTTGGGCAGGACCGAGCAGAGAATGGCGGGGGCGCGGATCAGCATCGCGTCATCCTCTGCGCCTGCCACCCTTTTTGGGCAATGCCTTCATGGGCAGGCGGCACAAAGTTGCACATCGGCGTTGGAACATCTGGCGGTTTGCGATAGTTTGATGGGCATGAAGCAGCTCTTCCAGCATGCCGCCATCACCGAAGGCGTCACGGTGCGAGTCGCCGTGAACTTCCTCCCCGAACAGTCGCGGGTGGAAGCGGGAAAGTGGTTCTGGGTCTATCATATCCGCATCGAGAATGACGGCGAACAGCCGGTGCAACTGCTGTCGCGCCACTGGCGGATCACCGACGGGCGGGGCATGATCAACTTCGTCGATGGCGACGGCGTCGTCGGCGAACAGCCCGTCCTGCAGCCGGGGCAGAGCCACGACTACGTCTCCGGCTGCCCGCTTGGCACCCACCATGGCAGCATGGAGGGCCATTACACGATGCAGCGTGCCGATGGCTCGTTGTTCGATGTGGCGATTCCGTTCTTTCCTCTGGCGGCACCGGCTCCGGCGAACTAAATCCGGTTCGCAATGAAGCGGACCCATCTCCCTCTCAATGGCCTGCGCGTGCTTGACGCTGCGGCCCGGCACCTCTCGTTCACGCGCGCCGCCGACGAACTGGCGGTGACGCCGGCGGCGGTCGGGCAGCAGATCCGCGCGCTGGAAGACCTGCTCGGTGTCGTGCTGTTCCGCCGCACTTCGAAGGGCCTTGAACTCACCGACGAGGCGATTGCCGGTCTCGATGCGATCCGCGAAGGCTTCCTGCGCTTTGAAGAAGGCGTGCAGGCGATGCAGGCCGGGCAATCGAGCCATGTCTACACGATCGCCTGCCCGCGCGATTTCTTCGCCGCGTGGCTGTCGCCCCGGCTTGCGGCGTTTCGCGCCGGCAATCCGCAGATGCGCTTCTCGCTCGTCGGCGGCGATGCCGATATCGACTTTACCGAAGCCAATCTCGACCTTGCAGTGCGTTGGGCCGAGGGGCCGGGCGAACTGGAAGGCATCGCATTGGGCCAGCCGCTAATGGTGACGGTGGCCGCGCCCGATGCCGCGCCCGATTGCCCGTGGATCGGCTGGCCCGGCGATCCGGCACCGGGCGGCGGCGATGTCGGCTTCTCGGTCGGCGACGCCGGAACCGCGATCAGCGCAGCAAGCGCCGGGCTGGGCCGGGCGCACGTGCCCTATCAACTGGTCGACAATGCGATCGGCATGGGCCGCGTGGTCGTGCAGGGCGAACCCGTGACATCACGCAAGGGTTACTGGCTCGTCGCACCCCTGCCGCAGTGGCGGCAAAAGAAGGTCAAGGAGCTGGTCGCGGCGCTTTCCGCGTAAAGCTAAGGCGATGATTTGCCACGCCAGATAGACCCGATTCGGAATTGACCCTTACGCGCTGTTAACTGCCTTGGTGCTATCCGCGCAGCCATGTTTACCGGGTTGCGCAGTCTTGTCGCTCGCGGACGGCGCTTCGGCCGTCCGCTGCGCAATGCGCGTCCCTTCTCTTCCAGCTGGCAGCAGCGCGAGGGCGACAATTTCACGCTCGCCTATGCGCGAAGCCTGTCGCATCGCCTGCCGCTTCTCTATCTCGTCGTCGTCTTCGACATGCTGCTTGTGGCATTCCGGTTTCGCCATATCGCGCCCGTCTGGCTGATCGCGCCGGGACCGATATTCCTCGGCGGCTTTGCGCTGTGGCGGGCATATTACTGGCGACCGGCAGCGGTCGAGCGGCGTGCAACGGCGGTTCTCCGGCGTGATCTCGCCTCGATGAGCTGGCTGGGAGCATTCGCCAGTTTCCTGTTCGCCCTGTGGGGCATGGCGCTCTACGTCCATGGCGATTGGGAAGCGCAATCCTTCATCCACTATATCTTTGCCGTTACGCTGTTTTCCGGGATTCTCGGCCTCGGCCATTCGCCCATGACGGCATTGCGCATCGCGATTGCGACAACGATCCCGACCACTGGCCAGATCCTCTTCAGCGGGCATCCGAATGCGGTCATGGTCGTGCTGGTGCAAGTGGTGGTGACGACCTTGCTGCTGCTGATCACCAACGGCCACCACCGCGATTTCGTGCGGCTTGAACTGTCGCGTCAGCAATTGACCCGGCGAGAGCGCGAAGCGGCGCGGCTGGCGCAGGAGAACCTGCTCCAGGCAACCATCGATCCGCTGACCGGGGGGCTCAACCGTCGCGCCATCCTCGATCGGCTGGCCGAGGATATCGAACGCAGCGGCAGGGGCGTGCAACGGGCATGGCTTGCCTTGATCGACCTCGACGGGTTCAAGCACATCAACGATACCTATGGCCACGCGGCAGGCGATGCCGTGCTCCAGGCCGTGGCGAATCGGCTTGGCGGAATGGAGCGTGTGCGCTGCTTCGGTCGGCTTGGAGGCGATGAATTCGCCGTGGTGCTCGACCCCTCTCTTGATCACGCAGCCGCCTTTGCGATCGGTACGGCGCTTTCGGATTCACTGCGCGCCCCGGTGCTGCACGGCGGTGCAGTGCTGCGCTTTTCCGGCTCCATTGGCGTCCATCGCATGGACGGGCGCAGCGTCAGCGATTGCCTCGAACGGGCCGACGCCGCGCTCTACAAGGCCAAGGAGCTTTCCGATGGCGCCGTCGTCGTCTTCAGCCCGGACGACGAGGCCGAGCTGCAGGATCGCGCTGCAATCACCCGCCTGTTCAACGAAAGCAATCTCGCCGACCGGCTCAAGCTCGTCTACCAGCCAATCCTCGATGCCGAGAGCGGCGGCGTGATCGGCCTCGAAGCGTTTGTGCGCTGGAGTCCCGATGGCGAGCGCTGGCTGGCACCGGGGCAATTCATGTCGCTTGCCGAAGCGACGGGGCGGACCGGCGAAATGACCCGCACGGTCATGGCGCGCGCCCTGGCCGAATGCCCGGCGTGGAAGTACGGACGTTGGCTGGCGATCAACCTCAGCCCCCGCGACGTGATGCGGACTGGCACGGCCGAAGCTCTAGCGCGCCTGGTGGAAGACCATGGGGCGCCGCCGCATTCGATCATCCTGGAGGTTACCGAACGGGCCCTGCTCGAAGATCCCAAGCGCGCCGAAGCACAATTGCTGGCATTCCGCGCGCGCGGTTTCCGCATCGCGCTGGACGATTTTGGCGCGGGCTGGTCAAGTCTCAATCAGGTGCACAGCCTGCCGCTCGACATGATCAAGATCGATCAGGAACTGTCCCGCGCCCTCGCCACCGACCCGGGTGCGCGTTCCCTCGTCGGTACGATCGTTTCACTTGCCTGGCAGCTTGGCATCGACTGCACGATCGAGGGCGTCGAGGACGAAGCGCAGGCCAGCACGGCGCGCGCTCTGGGCATCCGGCTCATGCAGGGGTATCATCTGGGGCGGCCGCAACCCGCAGCAGAAGCCTTGGCGCTGATCTCGGATAACGCCTTGAGCCTGCGCGCCTGAGAGTTCTTTGATCCGAAACTGGCGTTTCGAATCTTGCGGCACCGGCCCGCTCCCCCGCCCGACCACCCATTCAGGATACTTGCGTGGGTGGCCGGGCGGGGGAGCGGGCCGGTGCCGCACGAACCTCGCCGGTGGCGAGGTCAGATCAATGCTCCAGCACGATCGGGCGCGGTGTGCCCGGCGGGTGCAGGCGGCGGAACAGTTTCCCCTTTTCGCTGAACAGCACCAGCAGAAGGCTGAGCACGCCTGCTGACAGCAGCGCGAGCGCCAGCGGATGCGCCGTGCCGTCGTAGGCCTGGCCGACGAAGATCCCGATGACCGAGCCGATCACCATGCGCAGGAAGGCGTGCATCGAATTGGCGCTCCCTGCCGTGCGTTCGAACGGCTGCAGCGCGATCGAGCCGAAGTTCGCGCCGATGAAGCCGATCAGGATCATGTTCGTGATCATCAGCGGCATGAACTGCCACAGCGTCTGCCCTTCCAGACTCGAGGAGAAGGTCTGCAGCGCGCTGACGAGGATGAACGCGATTACCGCCGTGTGCGAGACGCGGCGCGCGCCGAAGCGCTCGACGATGCGCGAGTTGGAGAAGCTGGCGCAGGCCATCATCAGCGCCGAAAAGCCGAACAGCACGGGGAACATCTTGCCCGCGCCGAAGTGTTCGCCGACGAGCTGCTGCGAGGAGTTCACATAGCCGATCATCGCCCCGAAAGTGAGCGAACCGCCCAGCACGTAGCCGATGGCCGAGCGGTTGGTGGCAGCGTGCCCCATGTTCTTCGCGATCGTCATCGGGCGGATCGCCTGGCGATATTCGGGGTGCAGCGTCTCAGGCAGGCGGATATACAGCCATGCCGCCATGCCCGTGGCCAGAACGGCCAGCAGCACGAAGATCCAGCGCCACCCGGCAAACAGCAGCACGACCTGCCCAATGCTCGGCGCAAGCATCGGCACGACCATGAAGATCACCGAGATGATCGACATCTGCTTGGCCATCTGATCGCCCGAGAAGCGATCGCGGATGATGGCACCGGGCAGAACGGCAAGCCCGCCGCAGCCGATCGCTTGCCCCACGCGCATCGCCAGCATGCCGTCGAACGAAGTGACGAGCGCGCAGGCCAGCGAAAACAGGATGTAGATCGCCATGCAGGTCAGCAGGACCGGGCGGCGGCCATAGCGATCCGCCAGCGAACCCGGGAGGAGTGAGGCAAAGCCCGAGGCGAGCAGGAACGTGCCGACCACCAGCTGGCGGCGGTTGGGATCGGCAACGCCAAGATCCGTCGCAATGTCGCCAAGCGCGGGCAGCATGGCATCGACGGCGAGCGCCTGCATCGCCATGACGAGCGCCATCATCGCGATGGTCTCGCGCTCGCCCATCGTGCGCGGCGCGCGCAGGGTGTTGGAATCGTTAGCGGGCATAATCACCCTTTGAACGAGAATGGCTTCAAATCCCATCCCCCAAAACCGGGTTTATGTTGCAATGCGAAACGGAGTATCGTGGGCACATGGAATTTGCGCGAGACCAGGACGAGCCTGACCGTCAGGCGATTGCCTTGCGCAAGATCATCCATGTCGACATGGACGCCTTCTTCGCCAGCGTCGAGCAGCGCGACGATCCCTCGATCTGGGGCCTGCCCGTGGCCGTCGGCGGATCGTCCGGGCGCGGCGTGGTGGCAGCGGCAAGCTACGAGGCGCGCAAGTTCGGGGTGCGTTCGGCCATGCCCTCGGCGCGTGCGGCGCAATTGTGCCCGGACCTGATCTTCAGAAAGCCGCGCTTCGATGTCTACAAGGCAGTGTCGCAGCAGATCCGCAGCGTTTTCCTGCACTTTACGCCGCATGTCGAGCCGCTCTCCCTTGACGAGGCCTACCTCGACGTGACCGATGATGTGCGCGGGATCGGTTCGGCCACGCGTATCGCCGAGCTGATCCGCCAGCGCATCAGGGCCGAGACCGGCCTTACGGCAAGCGCCGGGGTGTCCTACAACAAGTTCCTCGCCAAGCTCGCCAGCGACCAGAACAAGCCGGATGGCCTCTGCGTGATCCGTCCGGGCGAAGGGGCGCAGTTCGTCGGCTCGCTTCCGGTGCGGCGCTTCCATGGCATCGGGCCGCGCGGCGCTGAGAAGATGGCCAGGCTGGGCATAGAGACCGGCGCTGACTTGAGGGCCAAGGACCTGGCTTTCCTGCGCGCCAACTTCGGGAGTTCGGCAGACTATCTCTATCGCGCGGCTCGGGGGATCGACCTCAGGCAGGTCAAGGCAGATCGGCCGCGCAAGTCGGTCGGCGGCGAGCGGACGTTCGAGCGGGACATCTCCTCCGGCCCCGCGCTGCGCGAGACACTGGAGCGGATCATCGAGATCGTGTGGGAGCGGATCGCGCGCAGCGGGGCAACCGGGCGAACGATAACGCTCAAGATGAAGTCCAACGATTTCACCCCCTGCACGCGCGCCAGGTCCCTGCCGCGCCCGATCGCAGGGAAGGAGGAGTTTGCCGCACTCGCCCGCGACCTGCTCGATGCGCAATTGCCGCTGCCCAAGCCGATCCGGCTGATGGGGCTGACGCTCTCGGCGCTGGAAGGCGAAGAGGCCGAGGACGGCGACGAGGGCGCCGCAGCGCCGGTGCTTCAGGCCGAACTGCCGTTCTGATCGGCCAGCCAGCGCGCAACCATCTCTCGCACCGGGCCGCTGGTGTTTGCCGGGAGCGCCTCGGCCGCAAAGAAGCGTGCTTCCTCGATCTCGCGGCCATCGGCGGCGGGCAGGTCCCCTGTCGTCCCGACGACGAGTTCGATCGCATTGGTCCAGCCCTTGCGGTCCAGCACCACCGTGCCAAGGTGACGCGGCGCATCAAGGATGCAGCCGGTCTCCTCCAACAGTTCGCGTGAGGCTGTCACTTCCGGGCGCTCGTCACGGCCCAGCCCTCCGCCTGGCAGCATCCACGTGTCGCGCGCGTGGTAGCTGTGCCGGACGAGCAGCACTTCGCCTGCGGCATTGACGGCGATCACGTTGCAGCCGCGCACGCGCTTGCGCGTGATGCGCCAGTACGACAGCCGCGCGGCATGGGCAGTGCGCAGCAGGGTACGGTGGAGCGGGCCGGGAATGAAGTGCAGCACCAGCCCATTGTGAGGCCGGTGCTGCCGATTGTCACCCCGGTTACGCCGCCTTCCAGCGCAGCGGCAGCGCCTTGAACCCGCCGACGAAGGTTGAATTCACGCGGCGCGGGCTTCCCGCCAGTTCGAGGCTCTCCACCCGGTCGAGCAGCACATCGAGCAGGATGCGCATTTCCAGGCGGGCGAGGTGCAGGCCGAGGCACTGGTGCGAGCCAGCGCCGAACGCGGCGTGACGGTTAGCCGGGCGCGTCGCGTCGAACTTGCGCGGTTCGGGGAACTGGGCGGGGTCGTGATTGGCCGCGACGTAATTGAGCATCAGCCAGTCACCTTCGGCGATCTGCTGGCCACCAAGCTCGGTGTCGCGCGCGGCGGTGCGCATGAAGTGCTGAACGGGCGTGGTCCAGCGGATCGCTTCCTCGACGATGCCGGGCAAAAGGGTGCGGTCGGCCTTGGCGCGGGCAAACAGGTCAGGATCGCGGGCGAGGGCGAGAACGGCTCCTGCAGACGAGGCCGAGGTGGTGTCGTGCCCGGCACTGGCGACGATGATGTAATAGCCTGCCGTATCGCGATCGCTCATCGGTTCGCCATCGATCACGGCATTGGCGATCACGGTGGCAACGTCCTCGCCGGGGTTCTGGCGGCGCTCGGCAGCAAGTCCGGCAAAGTAGCGCTCGAACTCTGCCACTGCGCCGGCGACGATCTGCGAAATCTGTTCGGGCGGCAGGTCCTTGATGCCGGACTTGTTCATGTCTTCGTCCTGCCCGCCGAACATCTGCTGGGTCAGGAACAGCATCTTCGGCTCATCCTCGGGCGGCACGCCGAGGATCTGCATGACAACGTGGAGCGGATAGGGCGCAGCGACCAGCGGGATGAAATCGCCTTCCTCGCCCGCCGCCAGCATCCGGTCGATCGATTCGTTGGCGATCTTGCGGATCTCGCCATCAAGCTTCGACAGGTTCTTGGGCATGAACCAGTCCTGCGTCAGGCGGCGCAGCTTCGGGTGCTTGGGTGCGTCCATGGCGACGAGCGAATCCACCAGATGCGGGCTCCCGCCGGTGATCGAGCGGGCCAGCATGTCTCCGACGCGCAGGGTGAAGACGGCCGACTTGGGCCGGTTGAGGAAAGTCGCATTGTCCTTGCTGACCTTCATCACTTCGTCGAAGCCCGAAACCAGCCAGAACGGCTCGTGCTCGTCTTGGGGCGCGACGACCCGGGCCACGGGCGCCTTGGCGCGAAGGGCATCGAACTGGTCGAGCAACGGGTCCCACGTGCCGTAGGACTTGGGGTCGATGACGGCGCGGCCCACCTCAGCCGGAACCACTGGAACGCTTGCCATTGTCCTGTCCTCCCTCAGACCGTGGCCGCTTGCGCGGCTTCGTGGGCCTGCTTGTATTCGTCGCGGAGCAGGCGCTTGAACAGCTTGCCGGTGGGCTCGCGGGGCAGCTCCTCGCGGAAGTCGATCTGGCGCGGCATCTTCACGCGCGAAAGCTGCGGGTTCAGCCACTCGGTCAGCTCGGCTGCAAGTGCCGGACCAGCCTCGGCCATGTCGCGCGGCTGGACGACCGCAACGACTTTCTCGCCCATGTCGGGATCGGGCGCGCCGATCACGGCGACGTCGGCCACCTTGGGATGGGTGACAAGCAGGTTCTCGATCTCTTGCGGGTAGATGTTCACTCCACCAGAAATGATCATGAAGCTCTTGCGGTCGGTCAGGAAGAGGTAGCCGTCCTCGTCGACCCAGCCCACGTCGCCAAGGCTGGTCCAGCCGTGCTTGTTGGTGGCGTCGCGCGTCTTGTCGGGGTCGTTGTGGTAGGTAAAGGCATTGCCGCCTTCGAAGAACACCTGGCCTTCGGTGCGCGGCGGAACCTCGTCGCCCTCCTCGTTGCAGATGCGGATCGTGCCAAGAATCGCGCGACCGACCGAGCCGGGACGCTGCAGCCAGTCCTCGCTGGCGATGAAGGTGAAGCCGTTGCCTTCGGTGCCGGCGTAGTACTCGCGCAGGGCCGGACCCCACCACGCGATCATCGCCTGCTTTACCGGCACCGGGCAGGGCGCAGCGGCATGGATCGCGCACTTGAGGCTGGAGATATCGTACTTCGTGCGGACGTCATCGGGCAGCTTGAGCATGCGCACGAAGTGCGTCGGCACCCACTGGCTGTCGGTGACCTTGTACTTCTCGATCAGTTCGAGGGCATGCTCGGGATCGAACTTCTCCATCGCGACCACGGTGCCGCCCATGCGGTGAATGGTCATCGACCAGCGCAATGGTGCGGCGTGGTAGAGCGGAGCGGGCGAGAGATAGACCGCATCGCCGGTGATGCCGAAGGCCTGGTTCGCAATGCCGATCAGCGAATTGACCGCGCCGATCTCGGGGTCTTCGGGAAGCGGAATGCGCACGCCCTTGGGCTTGCCCGTGGTGCCCGAGGAATAGAGCATGTCGCAGCCGGCGCGCTCGTCCGCGATGGGCGTGGCAGGCTGCGCCGCCAGCGCGGCGTCGAGTGAAAGGGGGCCTTCGGTATCGAAGCGCAATTGCGGCACCTCAGGGGCCAGCTTTGCCACTTCGTCGAGCACCGGGGCGGTGTATGCCGAACCGATCAGCAGGCGGGTGCCACTGTCATGCGCAATATAGGCGATCTCGGGCGCGGCGAGGCGGCACGAGACGGCGACGTAGACGAGGCCAGCCCGCTGCGCGCCCCAGGCCAGAGCGAAGAAATCGGCCCGATTTTCAAGGCACAGTGCGATCGTATCGCCAATCTGGAGCCCGCGCGAGCGCAGCAGCTGCGCGAACTGGTTCGATTTGGCCTCGAGCTGCGCATAGGTGACCACCTCGCCGCTGCCGCCCATGATGACGGCGGCGCGATCGGGATTGCGGGCGGCATGATATTTGGGGTGGAAATGCACCGGCCTTGTCCTCTCGCAACTAGCGGACTCAGGCCGCCATTTGCGAGGAAGCTTAACCGATCAGTTAAGGGGTGCAACCGGGATTTGCGAGTCCGGTTGCACCACCTTGCTGCAATTCTTGCCCGATCCTTTCACAGCGGAATCATCCGCCAAGGCCGTTACTGCGGCGCGGGCAGGACGCGGTCGATCGGATAGATCACGCCGTTGCGGGCGACGATCGGTTCGCCGACCAGTCTGGGCGCGTCGTCTCCGCTGCCGAGGCGGATGGTGTCGCCGCTGCGGGTGAGCGTAAGAGGCTGCCCGCCGAGACTGGCGAGGCGCACCGTGCCGTTGGCGCGCTCGATGCCCTGCTCCAGATCGGCCCGCGCGACATAGCCCGGCGAGAGGTGCTGGCTGACGAGAGCGAGGAGTTGCACCTTGCCGTCCTCGCTTTCCAGCGCTTTGCGATCGGCTTCGGGCAAGGCCTTGATCGCTTCGTTGGTCGGCGCGAACAGGGTGTAGCTGCCGACGCCCTCGAATGTCTTCTCCAGCCCCGCCGCCTTGATCAGCCGGGCCGATTCGGAAAGATCGCTGCTGTCGTCGAGAGCGTCGAACAGGTCCTTGCTCGACGCCTCGGCGACTGCGCCGCTGCCCTTTGCATCTGGCGCATCGCTCTTTCCGCAGCCGGCAAGGGCGAGCGCTGCGACCAGCACAGTCCCCATCATCGTATGGCGCACCATGGAAATCCTCTTCGTGTCTTCGAGTGCAGGTCAGGCGATCAGTTCAATCACGGCGCGGACCAGCTGGGTGGTCGGGTCGACTTCGTAGACGTAGCCGTCGCTATAGCGGTACCAGCTGTCGGGCGTGTCGGCGTAGCGGCCGCGCCAGTCAGGGGGTACGTTATAGAAGCCGTAGCCGGCCGGCATCGGCTGGCCCACTACCCACGGATCACCCGTCAGCAGCGCGGCGATGCCCTCGATCACGTTGGACTGCGGATTGACCTCGAAGATGGCGTTCTGCGCGTAGCGATAGTCATAGCCATCGCGGAAGCCATAGTAGCGGTCGTAATAGCTGGGTACGGCGTAGTCGCTGTACTGCGTGGGCCAGACCTGCCCGCCGAACAGGGCACCGCCAAGCAGGGGCACGATACCCGAGACCAGCCCGCCATTGCCGACGCGGTACATGTAGCCGTTGCCGTAGCGCCAGTCATAGTTGTTGCCGAGGTAGCGCACCGGGTACCAGTCACCCCAACTGCGCGAGTCCCGGATCTGGCGGGCCTGGCCCGGCGGCAGGCAGCCGTTGTTCTTCTTGGCAAGGCCGGGAGGGCAATCGCTCGCGACCGGAATCAGGAAGCGGCGGTCGTCGTAACGATAGCGGCCGTCCTGCCATTGGCGGCTTGCCACGCGGATGACGTTGCGGTCGTCCCCTCGGTCAACGCGGCCGTCGCCGCCGCGGTTGACCTGGCGTTCAAGCTTATCGAAAGCCTTCGCACCGTTGTCGCGGCCCGGGCCCTTCCCGGGATCCTTGTCATTGTTGCCGCGCATGGCCTGCTGGGGCATTTGCCGCGCGTCGTTGCCGCGGGACTTTTCCGGGCGCATTTCGGCGCGCTTGTCAGGGCCCTTCGCCCTGTCAGGACCCTTGGCCTTCTCGGGGCCTTTCTGGCCCCCGCGATCCATTTTCTCGGCCTTGGCCGGGCCGCCGCCGCCCTTGCTGTGGCCGTTTCCGTTGCCGTTCCCATTGCCTTGGGCGAGGGCCGGGGCACTGGCCGCGAAAGCGGCGATACCGGCCATGAGCATCATCTTGCGCATCGTCTTGTCTCCGAATCCGTCGGTTGAGGCAACGTGCGCCTTGTGGCTGCGGTTCCCGCAGACTAGGGCCTCAAGTATGATAGCACGCGAACTTCTCGGCACGGCACGAGTGCCCGATGGCGAAGAGCTGAAGCTCTACAGGCACGACCGCGATTTCATGATCGTGCTCGGCCACAACGAATTGATGAGTACGCGGCAGAACGGTTCGGAGATTGCACTCGCCACGCAAAGCATCGCCCGGATTGCCAGGGCGCAGCGGCCGGCGATGCTGATCGGCGGCTATGGCATGGGCTTCACCCTTCGCGCAGCGCTGGAGAAGCTTCCGGCCGACGCGCACGTGACCGTGGCCGAACTGGTGCCCGAAATCATCCAGTGGGCCAAGGGGCCGATGGCGGAACTGGAAGCAGGCTGCCTCGGCGATCCGCGCGTGCGGCTGGTGATGACCGACGTGGCCGACGTGATCTCGGCCAATGCGCTGTCGGTGGGCGGGACCGGGTACGATGCCATCCTGCTCGATGTCGACAACGGACCTGATGGGCTGGTGCGGGCGGGCAACAACCGGCTTTACACGATGCGCGGGCTGCGCACGGCGATGGATGCACTGCGCCCCGGCGGCGTGCTGGCGATCTGGTCTGCGGCAAGGGATGCCAATTTTACCCAGCGCCTCAAGGCAGCAGGATTCAACGTCGATGAAGTGGAAGTGCGCGCCCGCACCAATGGCAAGGGTGCAAAGCACGTGATCTGGTTTGCCAGCGCTTGAGGGGTAGCCCAGGGCGAGACTGCGCACGCGAAGGCTCACGTTTCATTCACGGCGTTTATGCCGGGCAATAAATACCATTCCTTTGCTGTCTCGCCCGGCGCGGACTAGGCGTCGGGGCAAGACAGCATCGGGAGAATGACATGCGCCTCGCCACAATCGACAACGGTACTCGCGACGGGCGGCTGATCGTGGTCTCGCCGCAAGGCGATGCCTTCGCCTATGCTCCGGCCGCGACCTTGCAGGAACTGGTCGAGGGCTGGGAGGCGTTCTCGCCGGCATTGCAGGCCATCGCCGCGTTTCCCGAAGCGCTTGATGATGCAAGGCTGCTCGCACCGTTGCCCCGTGCCTGGCAGTGGCTGGATGGTTCAGCCTTCCAGAGCCATGGGGACTTGATGGACGCGGTGCTGGGGATCACCAAGCCCAAGACCGACGTGCCGCTGATGTACCAGGGCATGTCCGATACCTTCATGGCGACGGGGACCGAAGCGCGCTTCCCTTCGACCGACCTCGGCATCGATTTCGAGGGCGAGTTCGGGGTGATTGTCGATGCCGTGCCGATGGGGACAGGCGCTGCCGAGGCGATGCAGCACATCCGGCTTGTCGTTCAGATCAACGACTGGTCGTTGCGCACGCTCGCGGGGCCGGAAATGAAGACCGGCTTCGGCTGGGTCGGTGCCAAGCCAGCCTGCGCGATGGCGCCCTTCGCCGTGACGCCCGATGAACTCGGCGATGCGTGGAGGAACGGGCGCGTCTGCCTCGACCTGCTGGTCGACTGGAACGGGAAGCGCTTCGGTGCCGCCAATGGCCATGCGATGGGCTTTGGCTTCCACGAACTCGTCGCCCACGCCGCGCGCACGCGCGATCTGGTGGCGGGCACGGTGATCGGATCGGGTACGGTCTCCAACGAAAACTTCCGCGAGATCGGCTCGTCCTGCATTGCCGAGCGGCGCGGAATCGAAGTGCTGGACGAAGGCGAACCCAGGACCGCATTCATGGCCTTTGGCGATACGGTGCGGATGGAAGCGGTCGATGCTTCGGGCCGCGCACCGTTCGGTGTCCTGCACCAAAGGGTCGTGCAGGCCTGACCACAACGCCCACTTGCCGTCCTTCCGATAATTGTTATAGCGCATAGCGAAATCGGAGGATGCCATGGCCGTTGTTGCGAGTCTGTCCCACGCTGCGCTTGATCGTTTCCTGCGCCCGAAGTCCGTCGCCGTCGTCGGCGCATCGGACAAGCCCGGCGCGCTTGGTGCAACGCTGCTGACCAATCTCGATCGCAACGGCTATGCCGGTGCCGTCTATCCAGTGAACCCGAAGCGTGACGAGATCATGGGCAAGCGCTGCTTCGCCTCGGTCGACGCGCTTCCCGAAGGTGTGGATGTGGCCGTGCTGGCGATCCCGCGCGCCGGCGTGCTGGATGCCGTGAAGGGCCTGGCGGAGCGCAAGTGCGGCGGCGTGGTGATCTTCTCGGCCGGCTTTGCCGAAGGCGGCGAGGAAGGCCTGGCCGAACAGCGCGAGATCGCGCGTATCGCGCATGAAGCGGGCATGGTGGTCGAAGGGCCGAACTGCCTTGGCCTGGTCAACTATGTCGATCGCATTCCGCTGACCTTCGTGGAAACCAATGCGGTGCCCCCTGCCGGCAAGCGGGCGATCGGCATTGTCTCGCAATCGGGCGCGATGGCGGCGGTGCTCGGCACGATGCTGCTCGCCCGCGATGCCGGCGTCTCCTACTCGGTCTCGACCGGGAACGAGGCAGCCAGCGGGGTCGAGGACTATGTCGATTGGCTGGTCGACCAGGACGATACGCACGTGATCGCGATGATCGTCGAACAGTTCCGCAAGCCGCAGGCGTTCCTCGCTGCGGCGCGGCGGGCGAAGGCGGCCGGCAAGCCGGTGGTCCTGCTGCACCCCGGCAAATCGAGCGCGGCGCGCGAATCGGCGGCAACGCACACCGGCGCGATGGCGGGCGACTACAAGCTGATGCGGGCCATGGTGGCACGTGCCGGCGTGATCTTTGCCGAAACGCTGGAGGAGCTGGGCGACATTGCCGAGATCGCGGTGCGCTGTCAGGCGCTGCCTTCGGGCAAGACCGCGGTGCTGGGCGAATCCGGGGCCTTCAAGGCGCTGACGCTCGACCTCGCCGAAGAGCTCGACGAGGATTCGCCACTGCTGCGCGCGGCGCTGCCGCCGTTCGTGCCGGTGTCCAATCCGCTCGACATCACCGCGCAGGGTCTGTCCGAGCCGGCTATCTACACCCGCTGCGTCGAGGCCCTGCTGGAAGACGACCGCGTCGGCACGGTCTTCGCGGGGATCATCCAGGCCGAACCGATCACCTGCAAGATCAAGTTCCCGCCGATCCTCGCCGCTGTGGAAGGCAAGACGCTCACCAAGCCGGTGATCTTCGCCGGGCTCGACGAAGGCGCCGAGGTTCCGGCCGAGCGCATCGCCGCGCTGCGGGCGGCCGGCATTCCGTGGTTCCCCACCACCGAACGCGCACTGCGTGCCGTGACCCGGCTGACGCACTGGTCCGCTCAGGACCTTTCCGCCAACGACCTTCCGGCAACACCGCTGCCCGGCCTTGCCGATGTCCACGGCGTGATCCCGGAATACAAGTCGAAGGAACTGCTCGGCCCGCTGGGCGTGAGCTTCCCCAAGGGCGGCTTTGCCGACAGCGCCGATGCGGCGGTAGCGGCTGCCGATGCCGTCGGCTATCCGGTGG
The DNA here is from genome assembly GCF_001556015.1 of Novosphingobium sp. CCH12-A3. Classification (NCBI taxonomy): domain Bacteria; kingdom Pseudomonadati; phylum Pseudomonadota; class Alphaproteobacteria; order Sphingomonadales; family Sphingomonadaceae; genus Novosphingobium; species Novosphingobium sp. CCH12-A3. The sequence continues at coordinate 38,333 of NZ_LSIA01000286.1, forward strand.
CGATGAAGGCGCAGGCAGCAGCGCTTGGGCACAAGAGCGATGCCGGCGGCGTGATTCTCAACCTTGCCGATGCCGCTGCCGTGCGCGAGGCGTGGGACCGCATCCACGCCAACGTCGCAGCCTACTCCGCGTCGATCCGCTTGGATGGCGTGTTGATCGAAGCGATGGGCAAGCGCGGCATGGAGATGATCGTCGGCGCCAAGAACGATCCCGAATGGGGTCCGGTCGTGCTCGCAGGTTTCGGCGGGGTGACCGCGGAGGACGTGCGCCTGCTGACTGCAGACCTGACGCAGGCTGCGGTCGAGGCCGAACTGATGAAGCTCAAGAGCGCGGCGCTGCTCAGCGGCTATCGCGGTTCACCCGCGCTGGACGTTCCGGCGCTCGCGGCCCTGATCGTGAAGGTTGGCCAGGTCCTGCGCGCCGAACCCTCGATCCGCGAGATCGACCTCAACCCGGTGATCCTGCACCCCACGGGTGAGGGCGTGGTAGCACTCGACGCGCTGATGCTGGTGGAATGAGTGGCGCGATGTGGTCGCCGGAGTTTCAGACTCCGGCCCACTCAAGGCCGTTGGGTAAAGCCAAGGCCGAGTAATCGACTTGCAGCACCCGGCGATGCATCGGCTGGGTGGCAGCGTCTGACGCGTGAAGAATGAGTGTCGAATAAAGCCAGACGTCTCCCCTCTCGGCGAGGCACGTCAGGATTTGGCTTTGCTCGATGATTGCAGCCACTTGCCGTTCCGGGATTCGACCAAGCCGATGTGATCCGGAAGCAACCAGCAACGGCGCATTGGTTTCCGGCACGGCATCCAGATGAATGCGCAGCGTGACCATGTCCCGCAAGATGCTTTCAGGCGGGGCGACGTGAACCATGCCCTGCTTGTTGGTCCAAGGACCGAAGCCGGGCGTCTCGATTCTCTCGGCCACACAAATCGTTCGGTCCTGATGCCAGCCCAAGGCCCAGTTCGTCCGTTCGCTCTTGTCGAAGAGGAGTGCGCGGACAGGTTGGGCATGCGCTCCAAGCGCGTGACATGCCGCTTGTCCTATCAAACTCCGATGATCGAGTAGTGGCCGCAGGCCCGGTTGTCCCTTCAATCTCAGCCCTGCGCGCTCGGCCGGTAGACCGCAGTTAACAGCGTCAATCGCTGACAGCAGCGGCAAAGCCAATTGTGGCAGTCTTACCGCGCCTGTGCGCTGCAGTTCTTCCAGATCAAACACGGCAGTTCAGTGCCCCGGAAAATCCATCAGCGCCTCTACCGTCAGCCCGGCGTCGCGCAGGCGGGCGGCGCCGTGGAGGTCGGGAAGGTCTATCACGAACAGCGCGTGAGTGACGTGCGCGGCTGCCGTGCGCAGGAGTTCCGTTGCCGCAAGGGCAGTACCGCCCGTGGCGATCAGGTCATCGATGATGACCACGCGCTGGCCTGCGGGAATGGCCGTAGGATCGATCTCCAGCCGGTCGCGCCCGTATTCGAGCGCATAGTCGATGCCGATGGTCTTGCCCGGCAGCTTGCCGGGCTTGCGTACCGGCACGAAACCGAGGCCCATATGCGCCGCTACCGCAGCACCGAAAATGAATCCGCGTGCCTCCATCCCGGCGATCGCCTCGGCACCGGCGTCCTGCGCCATCCGCGCCAGGTGGCCGATGCTGGCGGCAAGCCCGGTCCCGTGCGAGATCAGCGTGGTGATATCGCGGAACAGGATGCCGGGTGCGGGAAAGTCCGGCACGGTGCGGACAAGGGCCTTGAGCTCTTCGGGTGTCATGCCTCCAGCCTAGCCGCCATGCAGGTCAAAAGGAAAGGCCGAGAACCTGCCCGAGGTCGGCCAGGGCCTGTTCGCCGCTGGTCACCTTGATCGCCTGCATCCCCAGCGCGGCGGCCGGTTTGCAGTTGATGCCGAGGTCATCGAGGTAGACGCATTGCGCCGGGGCGAGGCCCAGCGTCTCGCACATCATCAGGTAGATGCGCGGATCGGGCTTGCGCACGCCCGCCTTGCTGCTTTCGATGACGTGTTCGAAGCGGGCGAAGATCTGTTCGAGCTCGTCGTGCGCGTCGGCGCTGCGGGCCATGCCGGCACCGTGGCCGGCGGGCACGTTGTTGGTGATGCAGCCAAGCCGGTAGCCTTCTGCCTTCAGCCGATCGAGCGCCGACACCATCGCCGGACGCACCGCGCCGGCAAGGACGGCCAGGACCGACGCGCCATCAAGCTCGTGGCCAAGCGCCCGGGCCTCTTGCGCAAAGCGGCGGTCGAATTCGGCGCTGTCGATCTCGGCGCGTTCGAACAGCGCCCAGGCGTTGGTATCGCCGTTGCGGGCATTGACGGAACGGACGAAGTCCTGCGGCAGGCCCCGTTCCGCCTCGAGCCGGTTGAACGCCTCGAACGGGGAGGAGGTGATCACTCCGCCAAAATCGAAAATCACCGCTGCGTACGCCATCGTGCCTCCCTTTGTGTGGCGCGCAGCCTTAACCGATCGGTGAAATCGGACAAGGCCATCGGATTTTTCCTCCGTTTTGATGTGGATCATCGTATGTTGACGGCGGCGAAGGCAGACTTTTCCCATTGAAGGACAGGAGGATCCCGATGCGCTCCATTCTTTGCCCCGTCGAAAAGTCCGAAACCCTGAACGACCGCGTGGAAACTGCGCTGGCGCTGGCCCGCAAGACCGGAGGGCACGTTACTTTCGTGATCGCGACTCCGTTCGCGCAAATGGCGGCGTGGGAGCCGTTCGGCGGTGCCGCCATTTCCGCTGCCGCAATCAACGAGGCGCGTGAGGCCGACGAGGCGTTTGCGCGCGAGCTCGATGCCCGGCTGGCTCCGCAGGACGTCGCTTTCGACGTCGCGATAGACGACAACGGCCGGGTCGAAGCTGCAGCGGCCGCCGCGCGCTTTGCCGACCTGATCGTGGCCACGCTGGACGATCCCAGCGTCGAGGAACTGGTTCTTGGCGTGCGCAGCCCTGTGCTGGCGGTGCCACGCGGCGTGCCGATGCTCGATTTCGCGGCACCGGTGCTGATCGCCTGGGACGGCGGGCATGAATCCGCCAACGCCCTGCGCGCTGCCTTGCCGTTCCTGGCGATGGCGAAGTCGGTGCATATCCTGACCGTGCGCGAGAAGGACGATACCTTCCCGGCGGTCGATGCGGCCTGCTATCTCTCGCGCCACGGAATCCATGCCGAAGTGCATGAACAGGAGCGCAACGGTTCGATCGCCTTCACGATCGAGGAATGCGCCCGCAGTCTCGGCGCCGGCCTCGTCGTCATGGGCCTGTTCGGGCACAGCCGCCTGCGGGAACTGCTGATGGGCGGCGTGTCGCGCGAAATGCTCGACCGGTCGCAGATTCCGCTGCTGCTGGCGCATTGACGCCTGGGGCCCGGTTGCGACGCAGCCCGGGTGCGAGCCAGAATGCGGCAATGACAACGATCCGCTCGCTTCCCGCGCTCGCCCTGATGGTCACTGTCTGGCTTGCGGCCTGCTCTCCGGAGCCGGCAACCGGACCGACCGGCGTGGCGGGGGAAAGTGCAGCCGCAGTCGAAGCCGATTCCATGCCGCCTGCCGAGCCGCCTGCGCTGGTAGCAACCGAAGCGGCCGCAGTGATGCCAGCGCCGGTGCCGCCATCTTTTCGCGCCATCGGCACCGAGCCGTTCTGGTCTGCGCGGGTGGACGTGGACAAGCTCTCGTGGTCCACGCCCGAGCAGCCCGATGGACTGGTCGTTCCGGTGAAACGGCAGGATGTCGAAGGGAAGGCGATTCTCTCCGGCCAGGTTGAGGGGAAGGCGCTGGTGCTTGAAGTCAGTGCAGGGTCCTGTTCGGACGGCATGTCGGACACGGTCTATCCCTTCACTGTGACACGGCGTCTGGGCAACGACACCCAGCGTGGCTGCGCGCGCTGATGGTATCCAAATCACGCTTGTGCGCTGCACAACGACGATTCGCACGACATGCCTGCAAACAATTGCGAACGGAACGACTTGGTATGGTTACGCCTGAAACAACTGCAAAATCCCTGTGAAACAGCGGTTTACGCGATAAATTGCAAAAACTGCAACCAATGCCGATCATTTCGCAATTGCACAATATGTGTGTGCAGTGCATACAGAACCTGCCTTTCAGGCATCCTCTCCCAAAACTTTCCGACCCGGCGGGCAACTGCCGGGTCTTTTTTTGCCTGCGTTCCGGGCGGAGCGACGCTCTTCGCAACCTTCGCAGGCCTCCCGCGTTTGAAATCCTGATTGCCGGTTCCCACATCGGAACCCGTCAATAGCTCAAGGGGATTTCTTAAAGCTCATGGCAGATGCGGCAACCGAAGCCCGGACCGATGCGCGCACCGTGCGCCTTCAGGTTGCGGGTGCTCGTCAGGAAGAAAGCGGCCACGGCATTGCCCGCATCAGTCGGCACGTGATGTCGCAGCTGGGCGTGACCGAAGGCGACGTCATCGAGATCGTCGGCAAGCGCGCCACGGCGGCGCGGGTGATCCAGCCCTATCCCGAGGACGAGGGGCTGGAACTGATCCGCCTCGATGGCCTCCAGCGCGCCAACGCCGATGTCGGTTCGGGTGAGCACGTGGAAGTGCGCAAGATCGATTCGCGGCCTGCGCAGCGCGTCGTCTTCGCGCCCGCGCAAAAGGAACTGCGCCTGCAAGGACCGGCCGTGGCGCTGAAGCGCAACTTTGCCGGGCGTCCGCTGGTGACGGGCGATCTCGTGGCGACCGCCGGGCAGCAGCAGGTCAACCGCACCGACATGCCGCCACAGCTGCGCCAGATGCTCAATGCGCCTGCCTTCGCGCTGACCCAGATCCGCCTGACCGTGGTCTCGACCAGCCCGAAGGGCGTGGTCCACATCGACGAGAACACCGAGGTGGAACTGCGGCCCGAATACGAGGAGCCACGCTCGAGCCGTGCCGACGTCAATTATGACGACGTCGGCGGCATGGGCGATACCATCCGGCAACTGCGCGAGATGGTCGAACTGCCGCTGCGCTATCCCGAACTGTTCACGCGCCTGGGCGTCGATCCGCCCAAGGGCGTGTTGCTGCACGGCCCGCCGGGGACCGGCAAGACGCGTCTGGCGCGTGCCGTGGCCAATGAAAGCGATGCCTCGTTCTTCACCATCAACGGCCCCGAAATCATGGGATCGGCCTATGGCGAGAGCGAGAAGCGCCTGCGCGAGGTCTTCGAGGAAGCGACCCGCAACGCGCCCTCGATCGTGTTCATCGACGAAATCGATTCGATCGCGCCAAAGCGCAGCGAGGTTCACGGCGAGGCGGAGAAGCGGCTGGTTGCGCAGCTGCTGACGCTGATGGACGGGCTGCACAGCCGGTCCAACCTTGTCGTGATCGCGGCGACCAATCGCCCCGATGCGATCGACGAAGCTCTGCGCCGGCCCGGCCGGTTCGACCGCGAGATCGTGGTCGGCGTGCCGGACGAATCCGGTCGCCGCGAGATCATCGGCATTCACACCCGCGGCATGCCGCTGGCCGAGGACGTCGATCTGCAGGAACTGGCCCGCACCACGCATGGCTTCGTCGGTGCCGACCTTGCGGCGCTGGCACGCGAAGCGGCGATCGAGGCAGTGCGCCGGATCATGCCGCAGCTCGATTTCGAGCAGCAGACGATCCCGCAGGACGTGCTCGACAACCTGCGCGTGGAGCGCGACGACTTCCTGCAGGCATTGAAGCGCGTGCAGCCATCGGCGATGCGCGAAGTCATGGTGCAGGCGCCAACCATCGGTTGGGCCGACATCGGCGGCCTCGACGATGCGCAGGACAAGCTGCGCGAGGGCGTCGAACTGCCGCTCAAGAATCCCGAGGCCTTCCACCGCCTCGGCATTCGTCCGGCCAAGGGCTTCCTGCTCTATGGTCCGCCCGGCACCGGCAAGACGCTGCTGGCCAAGGCCGTGGCGAAGGAGGCAGAGGCCAACTTCATCGCGATCAAGTCGTCCGACCTGCTGTCCAAGTGGTACGGCGAGAGCGAGCAGCAGATTGCCCGGCTCTTTGCGCGCGCGCGCCAGGTCGCACCTTGCGTGGTGTTCATCGACGAGATCGACAGCCTCGTTCCCGCGCGCGGCAGCGGGCAGGGCGAGCCGAATGTCACGGCGCGGGTGGTCAACACCATCCTTGCCGAGATGGACGGGCTGGAGGAACTGCAGTCGGTGGTGCTGATCGGCGCGACCAACCGCCCGAATCTGGTCGATCCGGCGCTCCTGCGTCCGGGCCGCTTCGACGAGCTGATCTATGTCGGCACGCCGAGCGTCGAGGGCCGCGAGCACATCCTTGGCATCCACACCCGCAACATGCCGCTGGCTGGCGATGTGGACCTTGGTCGTATCGCGCGCGAGACCGAGCGCTTCACCGGTGCCGATCTCGAAGACGTGGTGCGTCGCGCTGGCCTTAACGCCATTCGCCGTGCGGGCGGCAATGTCGATCAGGTCACCGCGGAGGACTTCGCCGGTGCACTGGAGGCGTCACGCGCGACGGTGACCGAGCAGATGGAGGAAGAGTACGGCCGGATGAAGGGCGAGCTCAAGAAGCGCGCCATGAATCCGGGGCCGCTTGGCTTCATCACGCCGGGAATGGTCACGCCCTTGCGCGAATCCAAGCACGGCTGACGGCAACGCGGGCGGAGAGGTTCAGGCCTCTCCGCCTTCAAGCGTGAAGTCCATTTCCACGACGATGCCGCGTGCTTCGAAGCGGCGGACGATCGTGCCGCCCAGCTGACGCTCGGACGAGCGGATCAGGGCTGAGCCGAAGCCTTCGCGGCCTTGCTCTGTCGGTCCAGCCGCTTCCCCGGCGGCAATCTCTTCCCAGATCACCTTGGCGCGCGAGTCCTCGCTCTCCCAGCGGATGCGCAGCAGGCCGCCGGGAGCGGACCAGGCGCCGTACTTCACGGCGTTGGTCGCCAGTTCATGCAGGACGAGGCCCAGCGGCACCGCGTGCCGACCCGGCAGGTTCACCGTGCCGCCATCGAGTTCGCACCGCTCGCTGGAAGAACGGTACGGCGCGATGACCTTGCCGATCAGCTCGGCCAGGTCGACCGTCTGGTCCTTGCCCGACCCTTGCGTGACCTCGTGCGCGGTGACGAGCGCGTGGATGCGCTTGGCGATGCGATCCACCGCGGGGGCGGCAGCGGCATCGCCCCGCGCGCTCATCTTGACGATGGCGAGGATCACCGCGAACAGGTTCTTGACGCGGTGGTTGAGCTCCTTGGCCAGCAGGTCGGCCCGGTCGCGCGCTTCGGCAATGGCGGCGGCGCCCTCTGCCAGAGCCTCGGCCTCGGCCTTGCGGATCGCCTGCCACAGCCCCAGCGCCAAGGCGCAGACGATCACCACGAACAGCGCGGCCAGCGAAGGCAGGATGCGCGCCTCGGCATTGGCCGCGCGCTGCGCCGCCTGATCCAGACGCACGCGCTCGATGTCTTCCAGCCGGGCGACGGCCTTGCGCAAGCCGTTCATGGCGAGCTGGCCTTCGTCGGACAGCAGCCGGGCGTGGGCGTCGGGAATGCGGCGTTGTTCGACAAGGTCGACCACGCCGGCCATCTCGGCCCACTTGGCGTCGCCCAGCCGCGCAATCTCGGCAACGAGATTCGCCTGCTCTGCCGGCAGGTCCGGCCCCATGCGGTCACGCAATGCGCGCATGCCGGCGGCATAGCGGCCCTGGCCTTCGCGGTAGGGTTCGAGGTAGCGGGTGTCGCTGGTGATGAAGTAGCCGCGCTGGCCGGTCTCGCCGCTCATCGTGGCGCGCACGATCTCGTCGAGCGAAGCGATGATGCCGCTGGTGCGGGCGGCCTGCTGGCGCTGGGTGCGTTCAACTTCGACCGTGGCAATGATCAACGAGAAGGTGCCGATCAGCGCCAGGGCGACGACTGCGAACAACGCAAGCGTGGGGATCCGCGGCGCGCGTTGCCACCAGTGCAGCCTCATCTCCTTGAGGAGGGATTCGTTTTCCCTGTTCATCCGGGGGGCCTAGACCCTATGGCTTGCATCGGCAATGTATTGAAGCGCTTGTGCCTTTGCCTGCAGGGTTGACGCAAATCGCCTTGTCGCCTATCGGCCACCCCCTGATTCCGGCGCTTTGTCCCGCGGCAAGTGCCAGTCCACAGATTCGATATAGAAGAGAAAAGCCATGAAGCGCACTTTCCAGCCCAGCAACCTCGTGCGTGCCCGCCGCCACGGCTTCCGCGCCCGTACCGCCACTGTCGGTGGTCGCAAGGTTCTCGCCGCCCGCCGTGCGCGTGGCCGCAAGAAGCTGTCGGCCTAAGCCTTTCAGCATAGATCCGGTTCCGGCGAAGGCGGGGATGACCCGAATCGCCACCATCCGGAAACGGGCAGACTTCGTTGCTGCCAATCGCGGAATCCGGGTCGCAAGGCCCGGATTCGTGCTGTTGGTGAACCGCGACGTGGTGCCTGCCGAAGAGGCCGACCTCCGCTTCGGCGTCACCGTCACCAAGAAGATCGGCAACGCGGTCGTCCGCAACCGCATGAAGCGCCGCTTCCGCGCCCTGCTGCGCGAAGCCCTGCCTGATGCCGGCATTGCCGGGGCAGACCATGTGATGATCGGCCGCGAAGGCGGCGTCGAGCGCGACTTTGCCCTGCTGCGCGAGGAACTGGCCGTCGCGCTTTCGCGTGCTGCCGCCGGCAAGGGCGATCCGCCAAGAAAGCGTGGCGGCGCTCGCACCAACCACGGCAGGGGCAAGTGAAGCGCCTGCTCATCCTCATTGCCCGAGGCTGGCAGCTCGGCCCTTCGTGCGTGCTTCCGCCATCCTGCCGCTACAGCCCTTCGTGCTCGCAATATGCGATCGAAGCGCTCGAAAAGCACGGCGCGATTAAGGGTGGCTGGCTCGCGGCGAAGCGGCTATTGCGCTGCCATCCCTGGGGCGGGCACGGCTATGATCCCGTACCTTAGGCCGGGTGCCCTGACCAACACGAATTTAAGATTTAGGACGCGAACACGGTGCAGAATCAGCGCAACGTCATAATGGCAGTGATCCTGACGGGTCTGCTGCTGATCGGCTGGGAAGCGGCCATGCGCTGGTTTTACCCCGCGCCGCCGGCAAAGCCACAGGCGGCAGCGACCGCGCCTGCCAGCACCGATGCCGCAAAGCCCACGCGCGAAGGCGGACTGCAGAACGCGGCTGACATCGCGCTCGAGAAGAAGGACTTGCGCGCCGAACTCGCCGCCGGCAACCGTGTCGCCATCGACGCGCCGGGCCTCAAGGGTTCGATCAACCTCAAGGGCGCGCTCGTCGATGACGTGACGCTGGTCCGTCACCGCGAGAACGTCGACAAGAACAGCCCGCCCGTGCGCCTGTTCTCGCCTGCGGGCACGCCTGCGCAGCACTATGCCCAGATCGGCTGGGTGGGCGAGGGCGTAGCGACGCCCGACACCAACACCGTCTGGCAGACCGATGGCGCAAGGCTGACGCCGCAGACGCCGGTCACGCTGCGCTGGACCAATCCCACCGGCCAGACCTTCGCGATCAAATACGCGATCGACAGCGATTACATGATCACCGCAACGCAGAGCGTGGCCAACACCGGTGCCGCGCCGGTCGTGGTAAAGCCCTTCGCGCTGGTAAACCGCACCGACAAGACGGCCAGTGTGGATACCTGGCAGCTCCATTCGGGGCCGATTGCCGCGCTCGATGGCTCGGTGAACTTCGACAACAACTATTCCACCGTAACCGAAGCCCCCGGCCAGGCCGTCGCGCTCAAGGGCGCAACCAACTGGATCGGGTTTACCGATATCTACTGGCTCTCGGCGCTGATCCCGGATGCCGGGGCCAAGGCCGAAGGTTCGCTGCGTTCGCTTGGCAACAATGTGTTCCGCGCCGACCTGATCTATCCCGGCGTGTCCATCGCCCCGGGCAAGGCGCAGAGCCAGACTGTCCGTCTGTTTGCCGGCGCCAAGGAAAATTCGGTTCTCGAGAAGTACGAAGCCACTGGCGTCACCAATTTCAGCCTCGCGATCGACTGGGGATGGTTCCGCTGGTTCGAAAAGCCGATCTTCTGGCTGCTCGATTCGCTGTTCAAGCTGGTCAAGAACTTCGGCGTGGCGATCATCCTGCTGACGCTGATCGTGCGCGGTGTGATGTTCCCGATCGCCCAGCGCCAGTTCGCCTCGATGGCGGCGATGCGCGCGCTGCAGCCCAAGATGAAGGCGCTGCAGGAACGCTACAAGGACGACAAGCAGACCCAGCAGCAGAAGATCATGGAGCTGTACAAGACAGAGAAGGTCAATCCGCTGGCCGGCTGCCTTCCCATGTTCCTGCAGATCCCGGTGTTCTTCGCGCTGTACAAGGTGCTGACGCTGGCCATCGAAATGCGGCACCAGCCGTTCGCGCTGTGGATCAAGGACTTGTCCGCGCCCGATCCGCTGCACGTGCTCAACCTCTTCGGCCTGCTGCCGTTCACCCCGCCCAGCTTCCTCGCCATCGGCGTGCTGGCGATCCTGCTCGGCATCACGATGTGGCTGCAGTTCAAGCTGCAACCGGCGGCGATGGACCCGGCGCAGCAGCAGGTCTTCGCGATCATGCCGTGGATGATGATGTTCGTGATGGCGCCGTTCGCGGCGGGCCTGCTGATCTACTGGATCACCTCGAACATCCTGACCATCGCGCAGCAGAAGTACCTCTACAGCAAGCACCCGCAGTTGAAGGCGCAGGCCGACAAGGACCAGCTCGATGTCGACCGCTCGGTCGCGCGTGAGCAGAAGCCTGCTGCCAACCGGAAGCCGAAGACGCGGTGACACCTGAAGAACAAGCTGCCCGCGCCGAACTGATCGAACAGGCGCGCCTCCTCTTTGCGGGGCGCGTGGAGTTCCTCAAGTCGGCCCCTGCGCTCAAGCACCTGCCCGATCCTGACGTGCCCGAGATCGCCTTTGCCGGCCGATCGAACGTCGGCAAGTCGTCGCTGCTCAACGCGCTGACCGGGCGCAAGTCAATTGCGCGCACCTCGGTCACGCCGGGGCGCACGCAGGAACTGAACTACTTCGAAGTGGGCGAGCCGACGCGCCTGCGCCTGGTCGACATGCCGGGCTATGGCTTCGCCAAGGCCCCGCCCAAGGTGGTCGAGCAGTGGCGCCGGCTGGTCCGCGATTTCCTGCGCGGACGTGTCGTCCTGAAGCGCACGCTGCTGCTGATCGACAGCCGCCACGGCGTGAAGCCGGTGGACGAGGACATGATGCAGATGCTCGATGAAGCGGGCGTCGGCTATCGCGTCGTGCTGACCAAGGCAGACAAGATCAAGGCCAGCGAACTCGAAGCCGTCACGGCCGAGACCATCGCTGCAGCGCGCAAGCGCACGGCCGCCTATCCCGAAGTGCTCGTCACCTCTTCCGAAAAGAAAATGGGCATCGAGGAACTGCGCGCAGCCGTGCTGCAGGATTCGTTAATTTAATTACCACTTTCTCTGAATGGTGGACAAGCGCCTGTTCTCCCCTTCCGCAGGCGGGAGGGCGCTAACGCAATCTCCCCTCCCGCAAGCGGGAGGGGTCGGGGGTGGGCAAGCGGCGAAAACCGCCGACCATTTCCAACACTCCGCCATTACGGAGCGATAAGCGCTGTCCTACAGCCGCGCGCATGACGCAGCCTTCGCGCCATGCCCTACCGCGATCCTCTCCTCCCCGCCCGCAATTCCTTCGGCCAAATCTTGCGCGAAGCCGTGACGGCGCCAGCTTTGCTGAACGGATATCGCCTCCACGAAGCTCTACGAGGGGTCGAGACGATACACGCCCTGAACTGTGTAAACCGTGTAAACCCGTTCACGGTCGACACAGCGAACCTGAACGGCTACGCGGCTCGCAGGCGTAACAGGGCGAACACGATGAAGCTGATCATCGGCAACAAGAACTACTCCAGCTGGTCGCTGCGGGGCTGGCTGGCGTGCAAGCAGTCCGGCCTGCACTTCGAGGAAATCACCGTCCCGCTCTACGGCGAGGACTGGGACGAAGCGCGCCGGACGGACGAACTTGCACCATCTTCGGGCAAAGTGCCGATCCTGTGGGACGGCGATGGCGAAGACGCTCCTGTGGTTTGGGACAGCCTCGCGATCATCGACTACCTTGCCGACAAGGTCGGGCGCGACCGTTTCTGGCCCAAGGACGAAACCGCGCGCGCCATGGCCCGCTCGATGGTGGCCGAGATGCATTCGAGCTACCTGCCGCTGCGCCGCAGCCTGCCGATGAACATCCGCAAGCGCGTGGAGGGCGTTGAGATCAGCGCCGAGGTTCGCGCCGACATCGTGCGCATCCTCTCGCTCTGGGCCGAGGCGCGGGCGCGGTTCGGCAAGGGCGGGCCGTTCCTGTTCGGCACCTTCTGCGCCGCTGACATCATCTATGCCCCCGTCGTCTCCCGCTTCATGACCTACGGCGTGCCTGTGCCCGGCTTCGCCATGACCTACATGGAAGCGGTCTGGACGCACGACTGGATGCAACAGTGGATCGAAGCCGCCGAGAGCGAGGGCTGGACCATCGAGCAGTTCGAGGAGCCCGCGCGCTGATGTCTCTTGATCCTGTAATCCTGGCCGAGCGGCTGATCGATTGCGAAAGCGTGACGCCCGCAACCGGCGCGGTATTCGACTGCCTGCAAGGAATGCTCGAACCGCTGGGCTTCGCAATCCATCGCTTCGTGGCGGGCGAAGCACCCGACGGCCCGGTCGAGAACATGTTCGCGATCCGGCGTGGTCCTGAAGGCTCGCGGCACTTCGCTTTTGCCGGGCACCTCGATGTCGTCCCGCCGGGTGAGGGCTGGACGACCGGTCCGTTCAAGGCCGAGCGCCGGGGCGAGCTGCTCTACGGGCGCGGCGCGGTTGACATGAAGGGCTCGATCGCCGCGATGGTTGCCGCTGCGGCCGAGGTTCCGGCCGAGGCCGGAACGCTGAGCTTCATCATCACTGGCGACGAGGAAGGCCCGGCGCGCTACGGCACGGTGCCGCTGATCGAACTGATCCGCGAAATGAAGACAGAGCCGGACCTGTGCCTGGTAGGCGAGCCGACCTCGGTCCACCGTCTGGGCGATATGGTGAAGATCGGCCGTCGCGGTTCGGTCAACATGTGGATCACCTGCAAGGGCGCGCAGGGCCACGTTGCCTATCCGCACCTCGCCGACAATCCGATCCCGCGCCTGATCGCGCTGCTGGCTGACCTTGACGCGCTGGTGCTGGACGAGGGCACGGAGTGGTTCCAGCCGTCGAACTTAGAGATCACCGACCTTGAAGTGGGCAACAAGGCGACGAACGTGATCCCCGCCGAGGCGCGCGCGCGCATCTCGATCCGCTTCAACGATCGTCACACCGGGGCGGGGCTGGTCGCGATGGTCGAGGACGTGGCGCGGCGGCACAAGGGTGAGGTTCGTGCTGTCATTTCCGGCGAGAGCTTCATCACCCTGCCGGGCGATTACTCGACGCTGATTGCCGAGGCGGTGAAGGCCGAGACCGGCCTCGACCCCGAACTCTCGACCAGCGGCGGCACGTCGGACGCGCGCTTCCTGCGCAGCCTCTGCCCGGTGGTGGAATTCGGCCTGTGCAACGCGACGATGCACAAGAAGGACGAGGCGGTGGCGCTGGAAGACCTGTCCGTCCTCCAGCGCATCTACCGGCGTATCACGTTATCTGCGCTGCGCGCGTGAGGCGGCACCGGCCCACTCCCCCACCCGGCCACCCACGAGAGTACCCTGAATGGGTGGCCGGGTGGGGGAGCGGGCCGGTGCCGATCAAAGGCCTCAGCCTTTGACTTTCGACGCGAAGCTCTTGCGCAGCTTCATCAGCTTGGGCGGAATCACGGCGAGGCAGTAGGGGTTCCGCTGGCCTTCGCCTTCCCAATATTCCTGGTGATAGTCCTCGGCCGGATACCAGGTTGCCATCGGTTCGATCGTGGTGACGATGGGCCCCGGCCAATCCGGCTGGGCGCGGGCGATCGCTGCGTCCATCGCTGCCCTCTGCTCCTCGTCCGCCGGGAACATGGCCGAGCGGTACTGCGTGCCGACGTCGTTCCCCTGGCGGTTCAGCTGCGTCGGATCGTGCGTCGCCAGGAAGATATCGAGGATCTGGTCGAGGCTGATCGTTTCGGGATTGAACGCCACGCGGATAGCTTCCGCATGGCCGGTGGTGCCGGAACAGACCTGCTTGTAGGTCGGGTTCTCGACCGTACCGCCGATGTAGCCGCTCTCGACATTGCTCACGCCGATGACGTCGCGGAACACTGCCTCGGTGCACCAGAAGCATCCCCCTGCGAGGATGGCCGTTGCTTGTTCGCTCATGCGCTATATTCTCCTGAATTGAGTGAGAGATAAGCACGCCTCCCCCGCTTGTCACCGGCCCGAAGGAGAATCTCCCCATGCGTTCATTGAGCCTTGCCTTGCTTGCTGCCGTTGCTGGCAGCAGCCTTGCCAATCCCGTAATGGCAGAGACTGCGAAGACGGCATCGGCCATGATCGACCCGGCCCTTGCCGCCGCAGTCGCTGACCCCTTGCGCGAAAAGGACCGTGCCCGTGACGTCTATCGCAAGCCTGCGGAGACGCTGAGCTTCTTTCAGGTTTCGCCGACGATGAAGGTGGGCGAATATGCGCCGGGCGGCGGCTGGTATTCGCGTCTGCTCGGGCTCTATCTCGGCCCGAAGGGCAAGCTGGTCGGTCTGTACTTCGACCCCACGTCGAGTGCGTTCGGCGACAAGATGAAGGCGGGCATCCGCGAAGGCGCGACCAAGTATCCGGCGGAAGTTGCCGAATGGTCGGGCCAACCGGCTGAGCGCTTCTCGGCCTTCACCCTCGATGTCCTTCCCGACAGCGAAAAGGGCACGTTCGACCGCATCCTCGTCATGCGCATGATGCACAACCTGCTGCGCTGGAACCTTGCCGCGCACGAGATCAAGCAGATGCGCGAGCTGCTGAAGCCCGATGGCATGATCGGCATCGAGCAGCACCGCGCCAAGCCTGATGCGCCCTACTCCTTCACCGACGGTTCGAAGGGCTACCTGCGCGAAGCCGACGTGATCAAGTTCATGGAGATCAACGGCTTCACCTTTGTCGGCAAGAGCGAGGCCAACGCCAACCCCAAGGACCCGGCGAACTGGCCAAACGGCGTCTGGACCCTGCCACCGCAGCTGGGCGGCAATCCGGACGAGGCCACCAAGGCCAAGCTGCAGGCCATCGGCGAGAGCGACCGCATGACCCTGCTGTTCCGCAAGCGTCCCTGATCTTGCGTTGATCGCAAACGGCGGCGGTTGAATTGCCGGGGCAGGGGCCTTAGGTCCCACCCATGACCACGATCTCCGTCGCCGCCCTGCAACTCGCCCTTCCCGGGGGCGAGGCCGAGAATATCGCCGCCACTGCCGCGCTGGTGGAAGAGGCCGCGCGTGGCGGCGCGCAGATCGTGCTGCCGCCCGAACTCTTCGCCGGGCCCTATTTCTGCAAGGTCGAGGACGAGGCCCTGTTCTCGATGGCCTATCCGCTCGATGCGGACCCGTCGGTGCGCGAGATGCGCAAGCTCGCCAAGGCGCACGGCATTGCCATCCCCACCAGCTTCTTCGAGCGCGACGGGCACCACTACTACAACACGCTGGCGATGATTGGCCCGGATGGCGAAGTCATGGGCATCTATCGCAAGAGCCACATTCCCGATGGCCCCGGCTATGAGGAGAAGTACTACTTCCGCCCCGGCAACACCGGCTTCAAGGTGTGGGACGTTTTCGGCACGCGCATCGGCGTGGGCGTTTGCTGGGACCAGTGGTATCCCGAATGCGCCCGCGCCATGGCGCTGATGGGGGCAGAGCTGCTGTTCTACCCCACCGCAATCGGCAGCGAACCCTATGACGCCGATCTCGACACCAGCCGCATGTGGCGCCGCGCGATGATCGGCCATTCCGTCTCCAACTGCATGCCGGTCATCGCCGCCAATCGCATCGGGACCGAAGATGGCCAGCGTTTTTACGGGCACAGCTTCATTTCTGACGAATGGGGCGATTACCTTGCGGAGTTCGGCGCCAGCGAAACCGGTGTGCTGCACGGGACGATCGACCTCAAGCGCGCTTCCACGCACCGTGCTGGCATGGGCTTCTTCCGCGATCGCCGCCCGCAGCTTTACGGCCGGCTTGCCGAGGACATCTGAGCCTGCACCGCTACATCGTGGCGCTCGGCTCGAACCAGCGCCATCCGCGCCATGGCGATCCTTCGGCGATCCTGTGGGCGGCGCTGGATGAGATCGGGCGGCGCAACTGCAGGATCGATGCGGTGTCCCCGACGATCCGCAGCAGGCCGATAGGTCCGTCGCAGCGCGTCTATTGCAACGGCATCGCTGTGGTTTCGACCGGTCTCGAACCCCACGAGCTGCTGGACGAACTGCAGGCTGTGGAAGCCCTGTTCGGACGTCGCCGACAAGGGCAGCGCTGGCGCTCGCGCACGCTCGATCTCGACATTGTCTTGTGGTCCGGCGGGTGCTGGGCGGACGAGAGCCTGATCATCCCGCACCCCGAATTCCGCAAGCGCGATTTCGTGCTGGGTCCGGCGGCGCGCGTTGCCGCTGGCTGGCGCGATCCGATTACCGGACTGACAGTGCAGCAGTTGCATCACCGGCTCGCCAAAGGCTTGACCCGCTCGCCCACGCCCCCTAGGTGACGCGCCACGCCTGACGCGCGATCCGCGTCAATGCAGGCGGGCCCTTAGCTCAGTCGGTAGAGCAACTGACTTTTAATCAGTAGGTCGCTGGTTCGAACCCAGCAGGGCTCACCATTACAGATCCGCAGTGATGCCGAATTGCAGAGCTATCGCAAGTGGCCTGCTGGTCGCTCTAAGCCGGACTCTTTTCCATCTCCCGTTTGCCACGGGAATGGGGCGACGGTGAGGGCCGCCGCCCCTGCCGGCCCTCAGGCAGGCTGGTATTGCGTGGCCCTTTCCTTGCGAACGGTGCGGCTGTTGCGACCGTCGATGCCAACCGGCACTTCGCCCGCGATTGTCGCGCGGCGCAGGGTGCGGCGTTGCAGGCCGAAGTCGGCGACGGCGCGGTGCTGGGTCGACTGGTTGTCCCAGAAGGCCACGTCACCGGGCTGCCAGCGCCAGCGCACGACGTTCTCGGGACGGGTGATGTGGTCCTGCAGGATCTGGAACAGGCGCGAAGAGTCAGCCTGGTTCAGCCCGACGAACTGCTTGACGAAATGGCCCAGCAGCAGGCTGCGCTGTCCCGAGACGGGATGGACGCGGACCACCGGGTGCTCGGTTTCGTAGACGGTCGAGGCGAAGACGTTCTTCTGGAACAGCTGCCGTTCCTTCTCCACCGCGTCACCCTTCGGCGCGTTCGAGAGGACCGCTGCGTAGTCGTAGAGGTTGGTGTGGACTGCCCAAAGGTTGTTCACCAGCTGGCGCAGCGTTTCAGGGAGGCTTTCGTAAGCTGTCTCGCCATTGGCCCAGACGGTATCGCCACCGGCTTCGGGAATGGTGATCGCGCGCAGGATCGAGCCCTTGGGATAGGCATCGACGAACGTCACGTCGGTATGCCAGCTCGAGGCGGCGTAGCCTTCCTTGCTGTCGAGTTCGAGCAGGTAGCGCGAACCCTCGGCCACCGGCACGGTGGGATGTGCCACCGGATCGCCGAAAAGCGAGGCGAAGCCTTCGTGGCGTGCGTCGTCCAGTTCCTTCTGGCCACGGAAGAAGACGACCTTGTGGCGCACGACCGCGTCCTTGATCGCCTGCACGGTCTCCGCGCCGAGATCGCCGGAAAGGGTCACCCCGCGGATTTCGGCACCGATCGTCCCGGTGATCGGAACGATGTCGAGCGGGGAGTTCGGGTCCTTGGCATTGGCATAGGTGGTGATGGCATTCATGTGGGTTACTCCTACTTGGGGTAAGGATTTGGGGTGTTATTCGGCGGGCTGGAGCGCGGTGTCGGCGGCGGTGTCCAACTGGCGGCGAATGGCGTTGTGCTGTTCGGCATCGAGCGCGAAGCCCGATATGACGGCAGCGGAGATGGCATGGGCGAGGGCCGGTCCGGTCGCGAAGACAAGCAACAGGCCGTTCAACGCCTCAGGAGAGTTTGCGGCGGACTTCGGATCGAAGCCCAGCCACGCGATCAGCGGCAGGGCGATGCCTGCGGCAAGCGCACCGCCGATCTTGTCGGCCAGGGCAAAGACTGAATAGTAAAGGCCGGCGCGCTCCTCGCCGGTCTCGGCGCGGTGCTTGTCGGCAACGTCGGCGACCATCGAGCGCAGCATGATGTTGCCTGAGCCCTGGGTGATCCCCTGAGCAAAGGCGAGCGCAAGGACCAGCCAGAACCGGTCGGGCGTGGTCAGCACCAGCGCGAGGTTGATCAGTGCCTGCAGCACTTCGGCGAGAATGGCAGCCCGGCGCTTGCCCAGGGATACACCGATGCGCTGCCAGATCGGCGCGGCGAGCATGCCGAAGGCGTATTGGAACAGGAACAGTCCTGCACCCCATTCAGGCCTTCCGAGATAGAAGGTCACGTAGAACAGCAAAAGCGTCGTGCGGATGCCCTGTCCTGCCCGGACTGCGGCGTCCGAAGCGAGGACGCGCAGCAGCAGCGGGTTGCCGAGCACCGCGCGCGCGGCGGCCAGTGGCGACAGCGGGAGTGCCAGAGCAGCAGGCGCGCTGTCATCGCGATTGGACAGCGTCAGCCACAGCGCCGGGATAGCGGCAGCGAGGACAAGCGAACCGAACAGCGTCAGTTGCAACTGACCGTCACCGGGTCGCAGATGCTGGGCGAGTGCCGCGAGCGCAAGGGCACCTACCAGCGCAATCGACTGCCACAGTGTAAAGGTTGATGCCGCGCGGGTCCGGTCGTGATAGCCGGTGGCGATCTCGCCGCTCCACGCCAGCAGCGGCGTGGAGAGAAGCGCAAGGCCGATGTAATAGGCGGCCAGTGCAGCAATCAGCCAGCCAACGCCGAGGTTCGCAGGCGGGAAGAACAGCATCGCGCTGCCAGCGACGAACAAGGATCCCCCGCCCGCTACCCACGGTCGCCGCCTGCCGAAGCGGCTCTGCGTGCGGTCGCTCAATGCGCCGACTATCGGGTCGAGCGCGCAGTTGAGCAACTGGCCCGCCAGATACAGCGTCCCTACCAGCGTCAGTGGCACACCATAGTCTCGCGCAAGAATGGCGGGGAGCCAGGCAGCAACTGGCTGAGCAGCAGCGGTGACCGGCACGTAGATCGCAGCAAGGCGGTGGTAGCTACCAGAAGGCGAACTGACGGGGGATCCTGTTGTCATGCGGCCAGCCTCACAGTCGCGTCCGCAACGTCACACCATAAGTGCGTGGCTCGCCCACCTGGGCAGTGACCACGCCGGTGTTGCCGGCGGAGAGGTTGAGGAAATAGTCTTCGTTGAGCAGGTTGCGCGCCCAGACCGACAGGTCCCACAACCCGTCGTCGGTCTTCAGCCCGATGCGCGCATTGGCGATGCCGAAGCCCGGAACCTGCGCCCATGCGGAGTTGGTTGCAGATGTATTGAAACTCGAGCGGTGCGCGTAGTCGGCGTGGGCGTAAAGGCTCAGTTCGCGCCCGCCGAGCTCACCCAGCGGCGTGTTGCCGTCGGCACCGACTGACCATGCGAACTTCGGAACGCCCGAAAGCGGTTTGCCTGACAGGTCCTGGATACCGCCGAGGTTGAGGTTCTCCACCGCCTGCGGTGCGTTGGCGTACTCGACGTATTTGGCGTCGGTGTAGCTTGCCGATGCGGTGAACGAGAGACTGTCGCTGGCCTGGAAGGCAAGGTCGCCCTCAACTCCGCGCGAACGCACCTTGGGGATGTTCGCGATGTATTGGCGCACGTTGACGGTGTTGGGCACCTGTTCGGTGATTGCCGTCTGATAGTCGCGGATCTCGGTCCAGAACGCAGCAGCATTGAAGGTGGCGCGCCGATCGAGGAACCGGGATTTGAAGCCCAGCTCGAACGCATCAACCTTTTCCGGGGCGACTTCGGGCGCAATGCCGGCGGGCAGCGCCGTCAGGTTCAGTCCGCCCGACTTGTTGCCGCGCGAATAGCTGCCATAGACGCTCGCGTCCGGCGCAACCTTCCAGTTCAGCGTGACCAGCCCTGACAGGCTGTTGTCGCTGAATTTCGTCGCGAAGCTTGTCACCGGGTTGAACTGGGTGCGGATCGCGTTGATCGCGGTGACCTGCGCCGGGGTGAAGCCGGAAAGATCGGCACCATCCACCCAGAACTGGCTGAACGCGCCCGCCTTCTTCTCGTCCGTCCAACGCAGGCCGGTGGTCAGCGTCAGGGCATCGGACAGGTGCCAGTCGGTCTGCCCGAACAGCGCGAATGTGCGCGTTTCCGGCGTGGAGGTCGAATTTGCCTCGAACCCGTTCAGCGCCGCATTGGCGAGGGTCTGGTCGGCCGCAGGCAGGTTCCACAGCGCGGCAGCCGAGCCATAGCGGGTGGCGCCATAGCCCTTGACGACCTGCCAGAAGTAGTACGCGCCGATCACGTAGTCGACCGTGCGGTTGCCCATCGAGGCAAGCCGCAGCTCCTGGCTGAACTGGCGCTGGCGGTTGGCTTGCTGGGCCTTGGTGGTGATGGGCAGCGAGGTGCTGTCGCCATCGTTGGCCGGGTTCCAGTCCCACCAGCGATAGGCGGTGATGGAGGTCAGGGCCGCGCTGCCGAAGTCCCAGTTGACCTCGCCCGAAACGCCATAGCCCGCCATGTTCGACTGGTAGTGGCTATCGGCCTCGCCGATGCGATCGAACGGCCTGAAGGCGGGGAGGGTGTAGCCAGGGAACCGGGCAGCTCGCAGGGCAAAGTTGTTGGGTATCGTCGCGCCATTGGCATAGGTCGTGTGCAGGTCGGCGAAGACCGAGAGCACGTGATCCTGCTCCTGCTGTGCGTAGTCGCCGATGATCCGTACCTCGAAGTCCGGGTCCGGCGTGAACAGCAACTGGCCGCGAATGCTCTCGTTGCGGTAGTTCTGGGCGCGGGTATTGGTGGTCTTGTTGAACAGGAAGCCGTCGTTCCCGCTGATCGCGCCGGAGATGCGCACGGCGAGCAGATCGGGCAGGATACCTGCCGAGGCCGAAGCCCGGACTTGCCGGAAGCCGTAAGTGCCGATGCTCGCCTCGCCCGAAAGCTCCGGATCGAAGCTCGGCTTGCGCGAGGTGATGTTGATGACGCCCGAGGTGGTGTTCTTGCCGAACAGCGTGCCCTGCGGACCGCGCAGCACTTCGATGCTCTGCAGGTCGACGAGGTCGAACTGTGAAAGCCCGACGCGGCCGTAGTAGACGTTGTCGATATAGAAGCCGACGCCGTTCTCGAGCCCGTCGTTGGTCAGCGCGACGTTTGAGCCCAGGCCACGGATGTTGATGTTGGTATTGCGCGGATTGAAGCTGAACACCTGCAGGCTCGGTACCTGCTGCTGGATCTGGCCGAGGGTGAAGTCGCCACGCCTTTCCAACGCGTCGGCGCTGATCACGCTGATGGCGACCGGCACGTCCTGGACATCCTCGTCGCGGCGGCGCGAGGCGGTGACAACGATGGCTTCACCGGCCTCGCCCGCGTCTTCGGCAGCAACTGCCGGAACCTCGACATCGGCAGGCTGCTCGGCGGCGAAAGCCGGAGCCGCGCCGATGAGCGAGCCCAAAGCCACGCCTGCAAGGATAAGCTGGCGCTGCTTGAAGAGAAAAACCCTGTTCATTCCATTACTTCCCTGAACCCAAGTGGCTTGCCGCCTCGGGGCGGCGATTGAAGGCAGCGGGAAAAGGCACGGCTTCGCGCACGGGGTCGCCGGGGGCGACGCCGCAAAGGGCAACGATCGACTGTTGCAGGGACGCGGGATACCGGGCCAGTTCCGCAAGGTCGGAGCTGGTTAGCGGTCGCATGACGCATTCCTCCGGGCGGCGACCGCAAGGGCCGCGCCGAACTGGCGTTATGGTGAGAGAGGCGGGCGAGAGCGGACCGCGCCCCGGTCGGGGCGGCAGGTCCGTCAATCGTGTCCGGTGGTTTGCGCGCTCTAGGCGCGCGTCATGGGCTTGTGCATCGTATCACCTCTTGATTGGAGGGGAACACGATGCCTGGCGCCGTCGCCCCAGCATCGCGCGCTTTAGCGGTTGTTCACGCGGAGCAAGCTGCTTCCCATCAAATGCCGCGGATCAGGACCCTGGATGTGCAGGCCGACCTGATCGTCGGATGTCCTGCGGGTTAATCTCTACTTATCCGGTTGAGTCTTCTCGGTCAACCCGCGCCTCACCCGTTCGGCGCAAAAGGAAAACTTCCCGACGGACAAGATCAATTGTCTATCGATGCAATAGACATTGATGGGGCTGGCGATAAGTTCATATTGCCTTACGCGACCACGCGCGGGTCCACCTGCAACTGCAATCACGGACCGCACCATGACCTCGACCTACAGTCTTACCCGCCGCGCGACCCTTGCAGGCGCCGCCGCCACTCTGGCCGTCGGCTCTGTGCCCGCGATTGCCCGCAAGCGCGTGCGGCAGCCCAACATCCTCTACATCATGGCCGATGACCTCGGTTACGCCGATCTGTCCTGCTATGGTCGCCGCGATTTCGAGACGCCGGTGCTCGACAAGCTGGCGGCGCAGGGCCTGCGTTTCACCAATGCCTACGCCAACAGCGCCGTCTGCACGGCCACGCGCGTCGGCCTGATCACAGGCCGCTATCAGTATCGCCTGCCCGTTGGCCTCGAGGAGCCGCTGGCCTACCGGCCCAACATCGGCCTGCCGCCTTCGCATCCGACGCTGCCGTCACTTCTCGCCAAGGCTGGCTATCGCACCTCGCTGATCGGCAAGTGGCATCTTGGCAGCCTCCCGGACTTCGACCCGATCAAGAGCGGCTACCAGTCTTTCTGGGGCATCCGCAGCGGGGGCGTCGACTATTACACCCACGCCACCAGCAACGGTCAGCCCGACCTGTGGGATGGTCCCACGCCCGTCGACAAGGCGGGTTACCTGACCGACCTGCTTGCCGACCGCGCGATTGCGGAAATCCGCCAGGCGTCGTCAGCCAAGGCGCCGTGGTTCATGTCGCTCCACTTCACTGCGCCGCACTGGCCGTGGGAAGGGCCTGATGACGCCAGCGAATCCGCTCGGATTGCCGGACTGAAGGACCCCAAGGCCCTGTTCCACTTCGACGGCGGCAGTGCGGCGATCTACGCCGCCATGGTCCGCCGTCTCGATTACCAGATCGGGCGCGTACTCGAAGCCCTCAAGGCAAACGGCGCCGAGCAGGACACCATCGTCGTCTTCACCAGCGACAACGGCGGCGAACGCTTCTCCGACACCTGGCCCTTCAGCGGCCGCAAGACCGAGCTGCTCGAAGGCGGCCTGCGCATTCCGGCCATCGTACGCTGGCCGGGCGTCACCATGGCATCGACGATCAGCGATGCACAGATCATCTCGATGGACTGGCTGCCGACATTCCTTGCCGCCGCCGGTGCAGCGCCAGATCCCGCATTCCCCAGCGATGGCGAAGACATCACCGCAGCCCTGTCGGGCCGAGCCTTGCCCGGACGCACGCTGTTCTGGCGCTACAAGAACCACGCCCAGCGCGCGGCCCGTCGCGGCAACCTCAAATACCTGAAAATCGGCGGGAACGAGTTCCTGTTCGACGTCGTTGCCGACCCTCTCGAGCGGGCCAACCTGAAAGACCGGCAGCCCGAAGCCTTCACCTCGCTCAAGAAGGCGTGGGAGGACTGGAACGCCCGAATGCTGCCGCTGGATGCGCAGTCCTACACCCACGGTTTCGGGCCTGGCGAACTGGCGGATCACTTCAACCCCGAACTCTGACAAGCCTCCGGCAGCCGGCAACATTTGGCATTGCTGGGAAACACTTGTCTTGAAAGCAGAAACATTGCATCAGCCGTCCAACCGGGTCAGCGCAACCTCCCGGTCAAGCGCAGCGCGCGCTCAAGTGTTGCTTCATTGGACGGCCGCTTGGCCGCGATGGAGCCTGCCTTGAAGTCGTTCGCGTTCCTTATGCCAGTTGCTGTCACCGCAGTTTTTCTACCATCCGGCAGCGCACTCGCCCACACGCCCCGGCTCCAATCCATGCTCGGCGCGCCGCCGAATATCGCGGTCAGCGGCTCGGTCCGTCTGCGCTACGAGACCCTGACCGGACAGCCGCGCGTAAACCTGCCGCCCGCCGACGAGCAGCTCGCGCTTCGCACGACACTGGCCATCGAATACAAGGCCGCGCCGAACGTCCGCATCGGCGCGGAGATGTTCGACAGTCGGGCCTGGCTCGGCAAGCCCGGCAGTTCGGTCAGCGCCAACGACGTCAACACGCTCGAAATCGTGCAAGGCTATGTGGCCGTCGATCTTGCGCCCGCACAGGGCACCAAGCTCACGCTCGAAGCCGGGCGTTTCGTTCTTAACCTCGGCTCGCGACGACTGATCGCGGCAGACGACTATCGCAACACCACCAACGGCTACACCGGCCTGCGCGCGGACCTCAAGGCAAGTGATGGCACCGCTGCTACATTGATTTACACCTTGCCGCAGATCCGCAAGCCCGATGATCAGGCATCGGTGTTGTCCAACCGCCATGGGTTGGACAAGGAGAGTTTCGACCTCCGGCTCTGGGGTGGTCTGGTCTGGCATCCCAGGACCGTCGTAGGTGCCATGGCAGAAGCATCCTACTTTCGCCTGCAGGAGCGCGACAGCCCGTCACGCGCCACGCGGGACCGCAACCTCCACACCGTTGCGGCACGCCTGATCCGCGAGCCGAAGGCTGGCAAGCCCGATTTCGAGATCGAGGGCGGATGGCAGTTCGGAGATGTCAGCGAGACAACGCGGCCCAATGCCCGCAAGCTCGATGTCGATGCCTGGTTTGTCCATGCCGATGTCGGATACCTGTTCCCCGGTCCGGCGCGGATGCGGCTGTCAGTCGAATACGATTACGCCAGTGGAGACGGTCCTGGCGGCTCCTATGGCCGCTTCGACACGCTGTTCGGCATGCGACGCGCTGACTTCAGCCCCGCAGGCGTGCTCGCCGCGATCGGCCGTAGCAACATCAACAGTCCCGGCATGCGCGCCGAAGTGGCCCCCGGCAAGCGCTTCGACGCGTTCGTCACCTACCATCCGCTTTGGCTCGCCGAAAAGACGGACAGCTTCGCCACGACCGGCGTGCGAGATGCGAGCGGCAAGGCAGGCTCCTTTGCTGGCCATCAGGTGGAAGGACGGATGCGCTACTGGATCGTGCCAGGCTTCCTGCGCGGGGAGATCAATGCGTTCTGGCTCGCAAAGGGACGGTTTATGCGAGGGGCTCCCAACGCACCGGCTTCAGACAACACGACCTATGTCAGCTCAGCCCTGTTGGCCTCATTCTGATGTTCGAAGACAAATGGGATCTTGATTGCCAATTGGGCGTCCCTTGCGCCCAGCAGGGCTCACCATTCCTCATCCTTGGCGCGCGCGGAGCCCTTCGCCCAGCAGGTCTGCGGCCACTTCGGCGATCTCTTCCACTGGACGGCTGTCGTCCCAGACGCCGAAGCGCAGGCCGAGGAAGACGTTCATGCCCATGATGGCCCATGCCCGCACGTCCTGTTCCCCATCGCGCAGCGTGCCGGACGCCACGCCGTCGGCCAGACGCGCGGCGATGCGAGTGGCGGTGCCTTCGTAGTGGTCGCGGTAGCTTTGCGGATCGGCAAATTCGGCCTCGTCGATAATCCGGTAGATTTCCTTGTGCTCACGCGCAAAGTGCAGGAACCCGACCAAGGCTTCGCGCTCACGCTGCAAGCCGGTGGCGCCTTCGCTTACGGCGGCGGCGGCGGTCGTTGCCACCCTGGCTGACATGTCGCGCACCAGCGCGGTGAAGATCGCGTCCTTCGAATCAAAATAGGTGTAGAAGCTGCCCAGGGCCGTCCCGGCGCGCCGGGTGATGCCGCTGATCGAGGCTTCGTGAAATCCGCGCTCGCCGAACTCTGCGGCAGCGGCGTCAAGCAACTTGCGCAAGGTTTCGCGCCCGCGCGCAGTGCGCGGCACCTTTCCCGGACTTGCAGCGCTCGTCTGCGCCATGTGCGATCCTCCCCGCAACCGCCCACCCCACACGCGTGTTGCCGTTTCGCCACGATTCGTAGCGACAAACGGGCAATCTCACAACGAGAAGTTGAAAGGTGGTTCAACTTTCAATATCAGGGTGATCGAGCGGACGGAGCAGTCCGCGAGAGGGAGCCTGTCTGATGACCCGTATTTCCACGCGCGCCGCCCTGGCCGCCACAGTTGCGCTGTTCGCCGTGCCCGCCATGCCCGCCTTCGCGCAGGAAACGCCTGCTGCCGAAGATGCTTCGGATATCGCTACCGGGAACGAGATCACCGTGATTGCCCGCCGCCGCGAGGAACGCCTGCTCGACGTGCCGATTGCCATATCCGCACTGAATACCGATGCACTCGAACGTGCCGGTGCGAAGGACCTTTCGGGCATCCAGGGCGCCATTCCCAACGTGAACATCGTGCAGGGCCGCGGTTCGGCCAGCAGCGCCAACTTCTACATTCGCGGCATCGGCCAGCCTGATGCGCTGCAGACCTTCGACCCCGCAGTCGGCGTCTATGTGGACGGGGTGTACCTGAGCCGTATCCAGGGCGCGCTGCTCAACCTGTTCGATGTCGAGCGGGTCGAAGTGCTGCGCGGGCCGCAGGGCACGCTCTACGGCAAGAACACGATCGGCGGTGCTGTCAACGTCGTGTCGAAGAAGCCCGACCTCGATACCGTGAAGGGCGAGGCTGCGTTCACCTACGGTCGCTTCGATGAAGTGACGGCGAAGGGATATGTTTCGGCCCCGCTGGTCACCGACAAGCTCGCGCTGTCGCTTGCCGGGGTCTATGACGACCGCGACGGGATCGTCACCGACCCGCGCACCGGCCGCAAGTACAACGATCGCAACAATCTTTCCGGCCGCGGAATCCTGCGTGCCAAGCCGACCGATACGGTCGAAGTGCTGATCTCGGGCGATTATACGCGCCAGCGCAATGCGGCCACGCTTGGCTATCTTACGGCACCGTTGATCCAGACCGACTTTGCCCGCGGCGCGGTCGTGCTTGCTCCGGCGGAACCTTATGGTCCCTATGACTACAAGGCATCGACCAGCCTTGCCCCGGACCAGGGCCAGAAGCTTGATCACTGGGGCGTTTCGGGCACGATCAACGTCGATCTCAGCGACAGCTTCCAGCTGACCTCGATCACTGCCTACCGCAAGCTCAAGACCGACTTCTTCATCGACATCGACGCCACGCAGTTCGAGCTGGGCGACGTGTTCGTCGGCGTTCGCCAGGACCAGTTCAGCCAGGAACTGCAGCTCAAGTACGATGCCGACAAGCTCAAGGGCGTGTTCGGCCTTTACTACCTCAACGAGAACGTGAGCTCGCATCAGGAAGCCTACGCCGACGGTCTGTTTGCCTTCAACGGCGCGCCGATTACCTTCCTGCGCACGATCGACGACAAACAGGTGACCAAGAGCTATGCCGCCTTCGGCCAGCTGACCTACGACTTCACCGAGCAGCTCTCGATGACCGCGGGCCTGCGCTACACGCACGAGAAGAAGACCTACAACCGCTGCACGGTTACTGCCTCGACGCTTGGCCTGCTTAATAACATCCGTTACTGCTTCCCCGACAACCTGCCCGCGCCCTTCACCGGCGACAACGACGTCAGCTACGATGCGTGGACGCCGATGGTCAGCCTCTCGTACAAGCCGACGCCTGATACCCTGCTCTATGCCTCGGCCAGCCGCGGCTTCAAGGCGGGCGGCTTCAACGGCCGCGTCAACTCGAACGGCGATATCTCGGTAACGCGCAATGGCGTGACGACGGTGGTGCCGAACTTCGAACCCGAAACGGTCTGGTCCTATGAAGCGGGTGCCAAGGGCACCTTCCTCGACGGCCGCGTCAATGTTTCGGCTGCCGCCTTCTACACCGACTACAACAACTTCCAGGCCCGCGTCGGCAATGGCACCAATGTCGGGCTCGGCGGAAGCTTCCCCGTGCTCAACGCCGGCAAGCTGCGCATCCAGGGCTTCGAGTTCGACATCTCGGTCCGCCCGGTCCAGCCGCTGACGCTTTTTGCGTCGGTCGGCTACCTCGATGCCGATTACAAGCGCTTCGACGATCCGCGCCGCTTGCCGCCTGCCGGTGGCGCCGCGTTCAGCTGCAACCCGACAGGCACGCAGATCACCTGCCGGCCGGCCTTCGCGCCACCGCTTACCCTGCGGGCGGGCGGCGAATACCGCGTCTCGCTCGGCGATGCTTCGCTGACGCTGGGCGGTGACGTCCGCTTCGTCGACAAGCAGTACCTCTCGGTCGACAACCGCCCAGGATTGACCGAAGACGGTTACCTGATCGGCAATCTCTATGCCCAGGTCGACTTCGACAAGTTCTAACTTCGCGGCGCGGTCAAGAACGTGGGCAACACGCTCTACAAGACCGATGGGCAGGAATTCAGCTCGGTGGGCAACATCCAGACCGTCTACTACGGCGATCCGCGCACGTGGAACGTCACGGTCGGCGTCCGCTTCTGATGTGACACAAGACCTCGAGCGGGGCAGGCGCCCTCAAATCCCTCCATCGCCTGCCCCTGCCGCCGAAGCCCCGGTCCGACGTGGCCGGGGCTTTTGGCAGGTTTGGACTGCTCCATACCTGTTGGTTCTTCGCTTTGCGGACGAAGCGCGTCCCGCTCTATTGACGGCATGGAACTGCACTTCGAATGCACGCAATGCGGGCGCTGTTGCCATGATCTCAGGTTGACGCTTTCGGTAGCAGAAGCCTGTGCCTGGGCTGGCAGAGGCCATCAGGTTGACCTGCTGACGGAAGCCTGGCCATGGCCCGACGACGGCCCTTCTGAAGATGCCGTGATGGCGTGGCGAAAGGCGACCAGCTTCGCTGTTCGCGTCGGGGACGTTCCATTCCGGATCAATCTCAGGCTGGTTGCGCGGCACGAGGGCGCTTGTCCCCATCTGCTGCCGGACATGCGCTGCGGGAACTACGAAGCCCGCCCTCGCATCTGCCGCATCTATCCGCTGGAAAGCCGCCCCTTCGAAGCGGTGGAGCCCGGGCGCCGGAAGTGCCCGCCAGAAGCCTGGCACGATGATATGCCGCTGCTGGAGCGCGACGGCGAGCCGTCCGACAGCGCAGCGGGCGAAGTGCTTGCCGCGCATCGCCAGGCCATGATCGATGACGTCCCGGTCAAGGCTCGGCTGGCGTCGGCACTGGGATTTGCCGAGACGGCCTTTGCCGGGGAGGGCATGGCGGTGTGTGAAGTCGCTCCGCTCGCCTTGCTGACGGCTGTCGAGGAAGTGTCCTGCGGCCTCTGGGACGATGCGCAGGGCTGGGCAATCGTCACCAACCGGACAGCGACCGCGCAGATGCTGGCCGATCTCGATTGTCCGGTGCGTCTGGTGTCGGCCGGGCCTGCTTTCCTGCCGGCTTTGCTGACGAGGCCTGATCAGGCTGACTTGGCGCGTGCGCCGAAGCGACCGAACTTGCGATAGCGCGTCATCCAGCGGGCGAGGAACAGGCCGAGCGGCCGCGGGGTGACGCCCAGTGCCTCGATTCCGGGCAGGTCGCCCGAAGCCACGTTGCCAGCCTTCAGCAGCTTCCACTGGTCGGTGCTCATCGGTGCGCCCGGCAGCCATCCGGTCAGCGAAGCGAAGGCGCCCGAAACCGCGTCGGGCAGTTCGACCAGCATGGGCGTGCGGTCCGCAGCCTTGGCGATGCGGCGGTTGAGCTCGCCCATGGTGATGACTTCGGGCCCGGCCAGCTCGTAAGTCTTGCCGCCGTGCGCGTGCGGGTTGGCCAGGGCATTGCCGATGGCTTCGGCAGCATCGTCCACGAAAACCGGCTGCAACCTGGCGGCAGGGCCGAATACCGGCAGGACCGGCAGCTTGGCTACCAGACCGCCGAACATGTTGAGGAAGTTGTCATCCTCGCCGAACAGGATCGAAGGGCGCACGATCGTGGCAGTAGGGAAAGCGGCCAGCGCGGCCTTCTCGCCCTCGGCCTTGGTCCGGGCATAGGGCACGTCCGATCCGGCATCGGCGCCAAGCGCGGAGACATGGACAAACGCGCGCGCGCCCGCAGCCTTTGCAGCTTCGGCCACGCGGCCTACGCCCTGTCCCTGCAGCGAATCGAGATCACCGGCAAAGGCACCCACCAGGTTGACCACGGCGTCTGCGCCGGTCAGCGCAGCTGCGACGGTGTGCGGCTTGGTGACATCGGTGGCCACGAACTGGATCTGTCCCAGCGTGCCAAGCGGGCGCAACTTGAAGGCGCGCTCGGGATGACGGCTGCACACGCGCAGGCGCGCGCCGCGTGAGAGCAGTTCCTGCGCCAGATGCGTGCCGAAAAAACCGCTGCCGCCCACCAGTGCCACCAGCATGCCTTCGAGATCGCGCGTCCTGCCGTTTGCCATATCGAGCGTGTCCTGAATCATCTTTGCCCGCCAATCCGGGCCATTTCACGCGACGCCTTTGGCACAGCAGCGGGCGCAGTTTCAATGAGGAAACACCCCTTTGCCCTGCCAGTTGCAAAAAGAGTTACCCTCGCGTGGATTTGCCCCGTTGACACCCCGCCGCGCCTGTCCTAGTGGCGCGCTCCTACCCGGCGAGACGGCGCTTCAGCCCCTCGCCTCCGTGCCCAGATGGCGGAATTGGTAGACGCACCGTCTTCAGGTGGCGGCGCTGGAAACGGCGTGGAGGTTCGAGTCCTCTTCTGGGCACCATTTTTCTTTCCGGATGCATCCGAAAGCGTCCGGAAAAATCCAAGAAATCAAGGGCTTTTGGCTGGTTCAGGGTCCACCTGCATCCAGCCGAATTCGTTGCAATTGACGGTATCTGACGGTATTTTTGACGGTATCAAAACCGGCAAAAAGGTGGCTTCATGCTTACCGATCTGGCAGTCCGAAAAGCAGTTGCGCGCGACAAGCCCTACAAGCTCTCTGACGGGGGCGGCCTGTACCTGCTGGTCACCAAGGCCGGTCAGCGGTGCTGGCGGGTCGACTATCGCTTTGGAGAAAAGCGAGCGACAGCCGCGCTGGGGGTCTATCCGACCGTCACCCTCGCCGAGGCGCGCGCCAAACGGCTGGAGATCAAGAAGCAGATCGCAGAGGGCATCAATCCCGCCGCCAAGCGCAAGATCGACAAGATCACAGGCCCGCTTGCCAATGTGAACAGCTTCAAGGCCGTGGCGGAAGAATGGCTCGACAAGGCCCGACGCGAGGGCCGTGCCGATGTGACCGTGGGCAAGCTGACTTGGCTGCTCGAATTCGCCTACCCCATCATCGGAGACCGCAAGGTCGGCGAGATCAAGGCGCCCGAACTGCTCGCCGTCCTGCGCGCTGTCGAAAAGCGCGGGCATTACGAAACCGCGCGACGGCTGCGCAGCACCTGCGGCCAGGTCTTCCGCTATGCCATCGCCACCGGCCGCGCCGACCGGGACGTTTCGGCAGACCTGCGCGGCGCGCTGATCGTGCCCAAGGTGACGCACCGTGCCGCCATCACCACACCGAAGGAAGCGGGCGAACTGCTGCGCGCGATCGACGCCTATTCGGGTTATCCGGTCACCCATGCGGCGCTGCGGCTGGCTCCCTATGTCTTTGTGCGCCCTGGCGAACTGCGGCAGGCCGAATGGAGCGAGTTCGATTTCACCCGCAACATCTGGACGATCGCCGCTGACAAGACGAAGATGCGCGTCGCGCACCGCGTGCCGCTCAGCCGTCAGGTCCTTGCCATACTGGAAGAGCTGCGCGAGATCAGCGGCAATCGCCGCTACCTGTTCCCTGCCCAAGGCAAGCGCGACAGGCCCATGTGTGAAAACACGATCAACCTCGCGCTCCGGCGGATGGGTTTCGACGGCACCACGATGACCGCCCACGGCTTCCGCGCCATGGCCAGCA
Organism: Novosphingobium sp. CCH12-A3; assembly: GCF_001556015.1. Classification (NCBI taxonomy): domain Bacteria; kingdom Pseudomonadati; phylum Pseudomonadota; class Alphaproteobacteria; order Sphingomonadales; family Sphingomonadaceae; genus Novosphingobium; species Novosphingobium sp. CCH12-A3. The sequence continues at coordinate 70,149 of NZ_LSIA01000286.1, forward strand.
CACTGCTGAACGAGCAGGGCCATTGGAACCCAGACGCGATCGAGCGCCAGCTTGGCCACGCCGAGACCGACGACGTCCGCCGCGCCTACGCGCGCGGCGAGCACTGGGAAGAACGGATCAGGATGATGCAGAGCTGGGCGGACTATCTCGACCAACTCAGGTCCGGCGCAAAGGTCTTGCAAGGCAGCTTCCGCAAGCCGCCTGCCGCCTCGATCGCGGTCCCTGGATGATCCTTTCGTATCGCTGAGGGCCCGTTCGCCAATCTGTTCAGCTGGCGATTTCCGCGTCCAGGTAGGCTTCGACGCGCTGCATACCTTCGAGGCCATCTGCTAGCATGAGATCCAGCGCGCAGACTCCACCAAAGGCCTCATTCGGTGCACCAATCCACCGCGCGGCCCTGTCGCTGTCAACGAATATGCATCGCAACGCGCGATGAATGCCGAGCATCGCCGCAGCCCGCCCCTCGCCTTCAAGAAGCCGCGCGGCCGTTTCGCTTAGAACGCCCCAGCGCGCGATCAATGCAGCAGCCGCTCGCGCCATCGCCAGCTTTTCATCTTCGTCATTTTGAGCGCTGGCGATCGACAAGGACAGACCCCCGAACTTCGACGAACCTCAATAGTCGTCCGTGAACAAAGCGAAGTTCGTTTCGGTGCCGGGTAGACCGGGTCTGTCA
>NZ_LSIA01000287.1:0-21961 GCF_001556015.1 Novosphingobium sp. CCH12-A3
CACCCGAAGTCTACATCGCCGTCGGCATCTCGGGCGCGATCCAGCACCTTGCCGGCATGAAGGACAGCAAGACCATCATCGCCATCAACAAGGACGAGGACGCCCCGATCTTCGCAGTGGCCGACATCGGCCTCGTCGGCGACCTCTTCACGCTCGTCCCGGAACTGACCGGCAAGCTCTGAACCCCACCCCACCACAACGCCACGCTGGAGTGTTTCCCCGGGGAAACACTCCAAATGGGTTAATAGCCCCGCTTGCGAGAGCGGGGCTTTCTGTTTCTCTTGTTCGTGACTAAGCTAATGTACATGAACAAGACTTCCCGGACGCTGGGCACGTATGCCGCCATCTTCGCGATGGCAGCGATCCCGCGGCCGCTGCTCGCCTCCACGCCCGAAATGCTGTCCTCTCGCACTGCATGGATCGTGCACTATGCCGATGACAGCTGCCGCCTCGGCCGGGAGTTCGGTGCCGAGGGCGAGAAGATCATGGTCATGCTCGACCAGTTCGCGCCGGGCGACGTCTACCACATAACCTTGGCAGGGAAGGGCACGGAGCGGCTGGGAAAGACCGGCAGCGATGCCGACATGGGTTTCGGCCCGGAGCTGGCTCTGCAGAAGCAGGTGGGTCTGATGCGAGGCACGAATACGGCGGGCGAGCCGGTCGTGGTGCTCGGGCCGCTCGACTTGCTCAACCGCGATTCTGAAGGGGCCCATCCGCCTGCGACTGCAGCCGAAGTTGCGAAAATTCGCGAGTTGCGGATCAGGAGAAAGTCGGAGGACCTGACCTTCAGACTGGGAACGATGACTTCGGCACTGGCTGGAATGAGGACCTGCACCGCGGATCTCGTCAAGCTGTGGGGGCTTGATCCGGTCCAGCAACAGAATCTCGCCAGCCTTCCTGCTCCTCTGACGTCTCCAAGCAAGTGGCTGAAGTCGTCCGACTATCCGAAGCGCTGCGCAAGAACGAGCAGGCCCTCGTCAGCTTCAGGCTGATGATCGACGCAAGCGGGACGCCGACGCTCTGCCGGATTCAGGTCGCCACCCAATCGCCCGAGTTCAAGGAGCTCACGTGCGAGCTGCTGATGAAGCGCGCCCGCTTCGAGCCTGCGAGGGACCGGTCGGGCACCGCTGTGCCCAGCTATCACGTCAACACGGTGAGATGGATTGTCGCCGACTGAGTTGCATGCCATGCAACTGCAAATCCGTCCTTCGCACTTGCAGAATCGGGCTCGGAATCGCACATAGGAGAGGCCTTTCAGGCATCCTCTCCCAAACTTTCCAAGGCTGGTCTTCGGACCGGCCTTTCTTTTTGCGCAATTGACTCGTGGGAAGGTAGCTGTGGCCTGTCAGGCCCTGCGATAGTCCGCGATGATCTCGCCACATTCGGCCAGCTCGGCCTCGTGGCCTTCCTCGCGCCACGCTTCGTCCAGTGCCTCCGCTTCCCACTGCCGCATTGCCGGGTGGTCGAGCATGTGATCGACCCAGGCCTGTCCTTGCCCGACATCGAGGCCATAGGTGCGGATGCGAAAGGCGACGGGGGCGAAGAAGGCATCCAGCGCGGTGAAGGCGGAGCCGGCGAGCCATGGGCCGCCAAAGCGCTCCAGCCCTTCCTCGAAGATCTCGCGCACCCGCGCCACGTCACGCACGAGGGCAGGCCGCATCGGGCGAGGCGTGACCCGCACCCCGACATTCATCGTGCAGTCGTTGCGCAGCGCCGAGAAGCCGCCGTGCATTTCGGCCACGGCGCAAATGGCGAAGGCGCGCGCCGCTTCATCGGCGGGCCAGACGCCGTCGTGCCGCTCGGCCAGGTAGAGCGCGATGCCCAGCGAATCCCACACGGTCCGCGCGCCATCGAGCAGGACCGGCACCTGCCCGGTAGGCGAGAAGGCACGAAACTCATCGTAGTTTGAGGGCTTGGTGAAAGGCTCGACCCGATCGGTGAAGGCAATGCCGAGCGCCTTCATCAGCACCCATGGTCGCAATGACCAGCTCGAATAATTCCGGTTCGCCGTGATCAGGACATAGCTCACCGGGACACTCCTCTTGTCATTCGACGTAATGCGCCGTCGTGCGGGCGCGGACCTCCTCGGCCGATACGCCCGGCGCGCATTCGATCAGCTTGAATGGGGAATTGTGGTCGGGCCGCTGGAAAACCGCAAGGTCGGTGACGATCATGTCGACCACGCCCTTGCCGGTAAGCGGCAGGGTGCAGGCGGGGATGAACTTGGGGTCGCCGTTCTTGGCGCAGTGCTCCATCACCACGATGATCTTCTTGACGCCTGCGACGAGATCCATCGCGCCGCCCATGCCCTTGATCATCTTGCCCGGAATCATCCAGTTGGCGATGTCGCCATTTTCGGCCACTTCCATCGCACCCAGCACGGTCAGGTCGATCTTGCCGCCGCGGATCATCGCGAAGGACTGCGCGCTGTCGAAATAGGCCGAGTGCGGCAGCTCGCTGATGGTCTGCTTGCCGGCGTTGATCAGGTCCGCGTCCTCTTCCCCGGCGTAGGGGAACGGGCCGATGCCGAGCATGCCGTTTTCGGACTGCAAGGTCACGGTCATGCCCGCGGGCACGTGGTTGGCCACCAGCGTCGGGATGCCGATGCCGAGGTTCACGTAGAATCCGTCCTGCAGTTCGCGTGCGGCGCGCGCTGCCATCTCGTCGCGGCTCCAGCCGGTCTTCAGCCCGTCATGCGTGGTCATCGGTCTAAGCTCTTTCGTGTCGGATCACTTGATGGGGGGCGGCGCCAGGAACCAGCCTGCGCCGATGAATTGTTCGAGCGCGATGCCGACCGGACCGTCGGGATTGCGCAGATAATCGAAAACCTCGTCGAAATCGGCCTTGCGATCACCCACGATGGCCAGGACGCACCACTCCGCGTCGGCTCGGTCAAGCAGTTGCTGCTTGCGCGTTTCGGCTCCTGAGAGGAGCATGACCTTGTCGATGCCGAGCGGGTCCAGCCCGGTCGCCTTGAGCGTCGTGCCAAGCCGCTTGGACTGCGTCTGCGGCAACGAGGCGACCCAGACCACTGCCGTACCGGTGCCGCGAATGCGCCGGAGATGATTGGCGAGGCCTTGTTCCGGCGCAGGCGGATCGTCCAGATCGAAGGTGCCTGTGCCGGGATCGAGATCGATCAGTACGGCGCTGCGCTGGTCGGCGCAGGCACGCATCCGGGGAACCTCGACCAGACTGCGCTGGTCGAGCAAGGCCGATTTGCGGACCTTGCCAGTCCTGCCGGCCTCCGCCTGTGCCAGCACATAGGCGGCCATCGCCGCATAGGGATCTGCGCTGTCGGCCAGAGATCCTGCCATCCCTGCGGGCTGAGCAGCAGGGGGCTGAACCGGAATTGGTGGGGCAGGCTCGGCCTCGGCAACGGCCGGAGCCAGCAGCGGCGGGACAGCGGAAACCCCTTGGCCAATCGAGACTTCGGGGCGTGGCGTCGTGGCAGCGGCTTCGCCGCCGCCCTTTCCCTTGGCAGCCTTGGCCCCCAGCGCACCGGTTGCTGCCAGCGGCGCGATGGCGGCAGCGACGCAGCCCGAAAGCTGCGTTGCCGCCAGCGCCGCCAGCAGGGGCAGCGCGCGACGGATCACGCGGCCTCCCGCTCGCGCACGGTGCGGAACTCGATCTTCTTGTCGTAAGGCGCGCCGACGATCATGCGCTGCACATAGACGCCGGGAAGGTGAATGCTGTCCGGGTCAAGCGAGCCTGCGGGCACGACTTCCTCGACCTCGACCACGCAGACCTTGCCGCAGGTGGCAGCGGGCACGTTGAAGTTGCGTGCAGTCTTGCGGAACACGACGTTGCCAGTCTCGTCTGCCTTCCACGCCTTGACTAGCGCGATGTCGGCGAAAATGCCGCGTTCGAGGACATATTCCTGTCCGTCAAAAATTTTGGTTTCCTTGCCCTCGGCAACGAGCGTGCCGACGCCGGTCTTGGTGTAGAAGCCGGGAATGCCGGCGCCACCAGCGCGCATGCGCTCTGCCAGAGTGCCCTGGGGGCAAAATTCGACTTCGAGTTCACCCGAGAGGTACTGCCGTTCGAACTCCTTGTTCTCGCCAACGTAGCTGGAGATCATCTTTTTGACCTGCCGCGTGCGCAGCAGCTTGCCGATGCCCTCGTTGTCGATTCCGGCATTGTTCGAGGCGAAGGTGAGGTCCTTTACGCCCGAATCGCGCACGGCATCGAGCAGGCGCTCTGGAATGCCGCAAAGACCGAAACCGCCGCAGGCAATCAGCAGGCCATCGCGCAACAGGCCATCGAGCGCAGCAGTGGCATCGGCATAGAGCTTCTTCGACATCGGCAGACTCTCCTTTTCGCCTGAGGTGCTAGCACAGGATACAAATTGAAAAGAGCGATTGTTTTTTATCACAATCGATAAGAGTCTCTGATTAATGAAACGGATTGCGATCTACCATCTGGAAACGCTGCTGTGGATCGCGCGGCTCGGCACCTTTCGCGCTGCGGCCGAGAGGCTGAACACCACGCAGCCCGCCATATCCGCCCGGGTACGCGAGATCGAGGAGCAGTTGGGCATCGCGATCTTCCGCCGGGAGGGGCGCAACATGGTGTTGACCGCGCGCGGGCGGCGGCTGGTGCAGGAGTGCGAGCCGCTGTGGGCAGGGTTCGAAAAGGCGCTGCTGACGGCGTCCGGCTTCGAGGGCGCCAGCGGTGTCGTGCGGATCGGTTCAGGCGAGATTGCCGCAGCATCGTGCCTGCCGGGCTTCGTCCATGCAATCGAGCGAGACCTGCCCGGGGTGACGCTGGAGCTGGAGCTGGACCTGACCGCGCGCATGTTCCAGCAACTGCTTGGCGGGACAATAGATCTGGCCTTTCTCGCCGGGCCCGTTGCGAGCCCGGGCATCCGGACCACGCCTATCGGTTCAGTCGGCCTCGTCTGGGCAGCGAGCGCGCGGACAGCAGCGGCGGGCGGCTTTGCCAATGCCTTGCCGGTGTGGTCGATTCCGGATCTCTCGCCGCTGCACGGCGTGACGATGGAGACGCTCGAAGCCAACCGCGTCACGCCGCGCTCGATCGGCACCTGCAACAACGTGCGCACGTTGATCGATATCGTTACCGGCGGCGGCGGCGCGGCAGTGCTGCCCGAGCCGATGGTGCCTCCCGCCCGCAAGATCCGCTTCGAAGTGGCCATCCGCAACACCGAGAGCGATCCGCTGGTGCTGGAACTGTTCCGGCGGGCGAGCGAGCTGAGGATCGACGGCACGCCCGGCTGATATACGAAAAAGGCCACCGTTCCCGGTGGCCTCGTTCGTTTCGCCTGTTAGGCCTTGAAAGGCTTATTCGCCCTTCTTGTCGGCCCAGACGTTCTTCTTGGCAAGGTATGCCAGAACCGTGGCGACCAGCAGGAAGCCAAGGACGGCCCAGCCGGTCTGCTTGCGCTTGTCCAGCTTGGGTTCAGCGGTCCAGATCAGGAATGCCGAGACGTCCTGAGCCATCTGGTCGACAGTTGCCTTGGTGCCATCCGAATAGGTCACCTGATCCTCGCCGGTCAGCGGCGCTGGCATCGAGAGGTTCAGGTTGGCGAAGTACGGGTTGTAGTACAGGCCATCCGGAGTCTTGGCATCCGGGAACTTCTTGAGCAACTCAGCAGGCTGTTCCTGATAACCGGTCAGCAGCGACGCGACGTAGGCGCCACCGTTGTGACGAGCCTTGGTGATCAGCGACAGATCCGGCGGGCTGCCCTGGCCGGCGTAGTACACGGTCGGGAAGTAGTCCGACGGGATGTTGTCACGCTCTGCGCGCTCACCGGTCTTCGGATCGAAGGTGGGCTGCTTGGTGCCCCACTCCTTAGCGATCGCCTTCACTTCGGCTTCCGAGTAGCCGAGGGCGGCGAGGTCACGGAAGGCGACGTGCTTGAGCGAGTGACAAGTGGCGCAGACTTCCTTGTAGACCTGGAAGCCGCGCTGCAGCTGCTGCTTGTCGAACTTGCCGAAGGCACCGTCGGACGCGAACTTCACGTCCTTGGGGTGCAGGTGGAACTCGTGCTCTGCCGTGGGGGCAGCGGGTTCCGAGATCGCCGAGTAGGCGCCATTGCCGAACGACCAGAGCAGTGCGACGGCGAAGAAGAGGCCGACTAGGGGGCCAAAAAGACGGACCATGGGGTTCTCTTTCTCTTGCGCTTCGTACCGGCTCAGGCGGCCGCAGGGTTGGCGTTGAGCACTGCGCTCTCATCCTTGCCGAGCACGGCTTCGGTGATCGAGAACGGAAGCGGTTCCGGCTTCTCGATCGACGAGACGATCGGCAGGATGATGAGGAAGTGCGCGAAGTAGTACAGCGATGCCAGCTGGCTGAGCATCACGTAGGGCTCTTCGGCCGGAGCGCCACCGCAGTAGAACAGCACAGCCATGGTCGGGATCAGGCCGAACCAGAAGAACTTGCGGAACAGCGGACGGTAGTGGCCCGAACGCACCGGCGAGGTATCCAGCCAGGGCAGGAAGAACCACACGAGGATCGCGCCGAACATCGCCAGCACGCCCATGAGCTTCGCCGGAATGAAGAAGAAGTCATAGGTGAAGGCGCGCAGGATCGCGTAGAACGGCCAGAAGTACCATTCCGGAACGATGTGCGCAGGCGTCGAAAGCGGGTTTGCCGGGATGTAGTTGTCCGGGTGACCCAGTGCGTTCGGTGCGAAGAACAGCACAGCGCAGTAGATCAGCAGGAACACGCCCAGGCCGAAGCCGTCCTTCGCCGTGTAGTACGGGTGGAACGGAACGGTGTCGCTTTCCCTCTTCACTTCGACGCCGGTCGGGTTCGACGAGCCGGGGATGTGCAGCGCCCAGATGTGCAGGATGATGACACCCGCGATCACGAAGGGCAGCAGGAAGTGCAGGCTGAAGAAGCGGTTGAGCGCAGCGTTGTCGGGCGCATAGCCGCCCAGCAGCCACACCTGCAGCGGTTCGCCGACGACCGGGATCGCGCCGAACAGGCCGGTGATGACCTTGGCACCCCAGAACGACATCTGGCCCCAGGGCAGCACGTAGCCCATGAACGCCGTTGCCATCATCAGCAGGAAGATGACGACGCCGAGCAGCCAGATCATCTCGCGCGGGGCCTTGTACGAGGAGTAGAAGAAGCCGCGGAAGATGTGGAGATAGACGACGACGAAGAACGCCGAAGCGCCGTTGGCGTGCGCGTAGCGCAGCATCCAGCCCCAGTTCACGTCGCGCATGATGTGCTCGACGCTGTCGAAGGCAACGCCAGCGTTCGCGGCATAGTGCATCGCGAGGATGACGCCGGTCACGATCTGAAGCACGAGGCAGAAGCCGGCGAGAACGCCGAAGTTCCACATGTAGTTCAGGTTGCGCGGAACCGGATAACCGGCGCCGACTGCGTTGTAGACGAAGCGGGGCAGCGGCAGCTTCTCGTCAAGCCACTGCGTCAGGCCATTGGCCGGCTTGTATTCGTTTGCCCAGGGAAAGCTCATGTTGCCTGTCCTCAGCCGATCTTCACGACAGTGTCGGAGATGAATGCATATTCGGGCACCTCGAGGTTCTTCGGTGCCGGACCCTTGCGGATGCGCGCGGCGGTATCATAGTGCGAACCGTGGCACGGGCAGAAATAGCCGCCAAACTCGCCCTTCACTTCGCCTTCGCCCGCGCCCAGCGGCACGCAGCCGAGGTGGGTGCAGACGCCCATGGTGATGAGCCAGTTGGTCTTGCCTTCCTTGGTGCGCTCTTCCAGCGTCTGCGGATCGCGCAGCGAGGATGCATCCACCTTGTCGGCGGCAGAGACTTCTTCCGGCGTCAGGTTGCGGATGAACACCGGCTGCTTGCGGAAAACCGCCTTGATCGCCTGGCCCGGCTGGATCGCCGAAATGTCGATTTCGGTGGAGCTCTGCGCCAGGACGTCCGCCGACGGCGCCATCTGACTTACCAGCGGGACCAGCACGGCAGCGCCGCCAACCCCCGCAAAACTCACCGCCGCGATATTGATGAAATCGCGCCGGCGCACGCCTTCTTCGGCCTGTGCCGAAGTGTCGATGCTTGCCTGTTCAGCCATTGAAATTCCCTGCCTGCTGCCGCCGCGCACGCGGATCGCGCACGGTCCAACTTGCCCCTTTGGAACGGCTCTGGAAATTGCCCATGGGGCTAACCACATGAACACCGGAACCGCACGGGAACCGGGCACGCGCAAATGCACGGCCGCGGCCCCCACTTGGCGCGCCTGATAGACGCAAAGCCACGGCTTTGCCAACAGGCATTTTGGTGCGGGAAACAGCCCTTATCAGGCCCTGTATTTCCGGGCGATTTCAAGCTTGCGACAATGGGTGGGGCGCGGTTTGCGCCTCAGGCGAATCCGGCGCCCTGTGGCCAATGCGGCCCTGCGAGTCCCATGACCTTGAACAGGACACCCATCTGCCCTTCGCCAGTCAACCGTTCGCGCGCGGCCTGGATTGCCTCGGCATGGGTCGGCGCATAGGCCGCCAGCGCGTCTGCCCGCGCATCAATCCCCAGCGCGCGCAGCCAGCGCCCCTGTTCGACCGTGCCGAGCCATTGCACTCCTCGCGAAAGCGCGACCGGAGCCAGTGCCGAAAAATCGACATGCGCGGTCAGGTCTGCGTCACCCGGATTGGAAAAGACATCGACCTTGCGATGCGCGCGCACCGCCTGGAGCGAAGAGCCGGTGCGGGGTTCGGCATGGCCATAGTCGATGAACAGCGCGGCGCCGCCCTGTCCGGCCAGCCTGCCCGCCACTTCGTAGACGACCGCTGCCGAAGCCGGGGATGTTTCGAGAATCGTGCCTTCCGGTGCTTCATGCCGACCCTGCGGCACGGCGGCATCCATCGGCGCCGTCCCTGCGACCGGGATCAGGCGCCCATCGGCAATGCCGACCATGCGTTCGCGCCAGCCAGCCGGCGCGCGCACAAGCTGACGCACCGGCAGCGCATCGAGGAACTCGTTGGCAATGATCAGCAGGGGGCCGTCGGTCGGCAAGGTCGACAGGTCGGCATGCCAGAAGGCTGCGGGATGGAGTTCGAGCTGCAGCGCCTTGAGCGCGGTGCTCGTCTCCACGAAATGCACGCGGGGCGTCAGGCCATAGCGGCGCGCCGCGCCCAGCGCATCGCGTGCCAGCGTGCCGCGCCCCGGCCCAAGCTCGACATAGTGAATCGGCTCGGGCCGCCCGGCGCGAATCCAGATGTCGGCCATCCACAGGCCGATTAGTTCGCCGAACATCTGGCTGATTTCGGGCGCGGTGATGAAATCGCCCGCCGTTCCGAAAGGATCGCGGCTGGAGTAATAGCGCGCGTTGGATTCTGCCATGTAGTGCGCCACGCTGATCGGACCGGTATTGGCGATCAGGCGGGCGAAGGTCTCCAGCAGCGATGCACTCACGCCGGAAGCGCTCCGCCCGTTGCCACGGGTTGGCGCATCAAGCCGCGCAGCAGGAAGAACAGGCCCACGGCCATCATCGGGATGGTCAGCCACTGCCCCATCGAAAGGCCGCTCTGCATGGCAAGGTCCAGCAACTGGGCATCGGGCTCGCGGAAGAACTCGACGGTGAAGCGCGACAGGGCATAGCCCAGCGTGAAGGTGCCGACGAGCAGGCCCGGCCGCCAGCGCGCCCTGGTCTTCCAGAACAGCACAAGCAGGACGATCGCCAGCACGAGTCCTTCCAGGATGGCCTCGTAGAGCTGGCTGGGGTGACGGGCGACCGGACCGCCGCCGGGAAAGACCATCGCCCAAGGCACGCCGGGACCGGCCTCGCGGCCCCACAATTCTCCGTTGGCGAAATTGGCAAGGCGGCCGAACAGCAGGCCGAACGGCACGCAGACCGAGATGTAGTCGCACACGCGCACGAAGTTGAGCTTGCCGCGCCAGGATACCCAGGCGATCGCCAGCACGGTGCCGATCAACCCGCCGTGGAAGCTCATCCCGCCTTCCCAGAGCTTGATCAGGTTCTCCGGATGCGTCAGCAGTTCGGGGGCATAGAAGATCGCATAGCCCAGCCGCCCGCCGAGGATGATGCCGAGCGTTGCATAGAAGAACAGGTCGTCGGCATGGCGCTGCGCCATCGGCGCACCGGGCTGACGCAGCATCTTCAAAAGGTGCCAGTAGCCCAGCACGATACCGGCAAGATAGGCCAGCGAATACCATTTGAGCGCAAAGAACCCGAGATCGAGCGCGATCGGCCCGACGCCCAGATCCTCCCAGCGAATCGGCGTATGTCCGGCAGTTGCGGATGCCGACGCTACGGCAAGCGCGGTTGCTGTTGACACTAGTGACAGCAAGAGATGAACTCCCTAGAACTTTCAGGACAGAATGTTTTGGTTGGCCCGTTTTCGTGCTGTCAAACGCGCCCAATGGGGTAACGTATTGGCACAGGGAAAAGGTTGCAGGCAAACCCGAAAAAGGCGCGAAACAAGACAGCGTCAGGGTGAGGAGACGAAAGGGTAACATGAAGACCGAGCTGGACCTCGCCATGGACAGCGCCTTTGGCGCGCTCACTGCCGAAGGTGGCATGTTCCACACCGTCCCGATCGAGCGGTTCGGGCAGCAGTTGCCGATGATCGCCGCCGCACCGCCGCACCTGCCGGCCTACTTTGCCTACTTCTGCGCGACGCAGGGCGAGAAGACCTTCATCGTCGATGGCGACACCCGCCTGAGCTTTGCCGATGTCTACAAGGCGGCGCGCCATGTCGCGGGTGGTCTTGTCGAAGGGCTGGGCTTGCAGAAGGGCGAACGTGTGGGGCTGGCGGCACGCAATTCGGCCAACTGGGTCATCGCCTACATGGGCGTGCTGATGGCAGGCGGTTGCGCCACGCTGCTCAACGGCTGGTGGCAGGGCGAGGAACTGGCCCACGGCATCGATCTGGTGAAGTGCCGCTTCGTCATTGCCGACGCTGCGCGTGCCGCCCGGCTCGAAGGTCACGCGCACGGCGCGCAGCTCCTGCCGATGGGCCACGATTGCCCTTACGAAGAGGGCCTTGCCGCGCTGCTCGCAAACGGTGGCGGAATGGAAACCATCCTGCCCGACCTTACCGGAGACGATCTGGCCACGGTGCTATTCACCTCGGGCTCGACCGGCATGGCCAAGGGCGCCTATTCCGATCACCGCGGTGTCGTGCAGGGCACGATGAACTACGTCTGCCAGTCGGCGGCGATGCTGGCGATCCTGACGGCGCGGGGCGAAGGCCCGGCAGAAGGTTCGCAGCCGGTAACGCTGGTAAACGTGCCGCTGTTCCATGTGACCGGCGAAGTGCCGGTGTTCCTCCAGTCCTTCGCGCTGGGTCGCAAGCTGGTACTGATGCCCAAGTGGGACGCAGTGGAGGCAATGCGCCTGATCGAGCGCGAGAAGGTGACCTACTTCGTCGGCGTACCGCTGATGAGCTTCGAGATCGCCACCCATCCGGACCGCGACAAGTACGATCTTTCGACCTGCGTCTCGTTCGCCGCCGGTGGCGCGCCGCGCCCGGTCGAGCACGTCGACCGCATCCGCAAGGCACTGCCCCATGCCTTCCCGTTGCTGGGCTATGGCCTGACCGAGACCAATGGCGTCGGCTGCGGCAACCTGAACGAGAACTACCTCGCCAAGCCCGGCAGCACCGGCACGGCCTCGCGCCCGCTGGTCGATCTCGCCATCCTCGACGATGATGGCAACCCGCTGCCGCAAGGCCAGGTTGGCGAGGTGTCGATCCGCTCGATCTGCAATTTCCTCGGCTATTGGGACAACGAGAAGGCCACGCGCGAAGCGATCATGCCCGATGGCTACTTCCGCACCGGCGACCTCGGCTACCTCGATCCGGAAGGCTACCTGTTCATCGTCGACCGCAAGAAGGACATCATCATTCGCGGTGGCGAGAATATCTCGTGCATCGAGGTGGAAAGCGCGATCTACGCTCACCCCTGCATCGCCGAAGCCAGTGTGTTCGGCCTGCCCGACGAGAAGTTCGGCGAAGTGCCCGCCGCCGTTTATCTTGCGAAGGAGGACTGCTCGGCCACCGAGGAGGAACTGCGCGAATTCCTCAAGGCGCACATCGCTCCATTCAAGATCCCGGTGCGCTTCTGGGAAGTGACGGAACCGCTCCCACGTCTCGGCACCGAGAAGGTCGACAAGCGCACCCTGCGCGAACGCTATACCAAGGAATTCCTTACGGCTTGACCGGCTGGGCAGGTTCGTGAGTTCAGACGCTCACGAACTTGCCGGCCGCGCGGTCCTTGCGAACCTTAAGGCCATCGAACACCTGGCCGCTCATCGCGATCCACACGCCGGGCGCCGCCACCTGCGCCGTGGCGAAGGCCATGCCGAGATTGAAGTGCGCGTCGGTCTCGGCAAAGCGCGCCGGTGACAGGGCGCCCGTCAGCACGATGGTCTTGCCGGCAATGTCGCTGAGCGCATTGGCCGTTTCGGTCATCGTATCCGTGCCATGGGTAATGACGACATGGCGCTCGGGCGCCTCGCGCACCGCGGCGGCAATCAGCGCGCGGTCGGCGTCGGTCAGTTCGAGGCTGTCCTTGCGCATCAGTTCCATCACCCGGAACGGCAGCGCCACGCGCGCCTCGGCGATCAGCGCGGGGATTCCGCTCTCGACGATCTGGTATTCGCTCAATGCGTCGAAATAGGCCTTGTCGATGGTGCCGCCAGTGGTCAGCACGAGGATCGGTTCTTGTTGCATGGCCAAGCCCTTAGCCGAGCGTCAAGGCTGCGGCTAGTTGCCCGGCGGGGGAGGTGGCGGCGGGGCGGACCCCGTTGTCTGGCTGGGCAGCGCCTGCCCGCCCGGAAGGCCTGCGCCCGGCGCCCCGCCCGAAAAGCCCCAGCCCTGCTGCGGTGCCGGCGGTCCCATCAAACCGCGCGGCAATGCCGGGCGGGGCGAAGGGTCGGAAGTAGGCCCGGCAGTCTCGCGCGAGGGCTGCGCCGGGGTCGACGCAAGCTGCGCTTCGGGCACTGCCACGGGCGGCGCTACCGGGACCGACTCCTGTGCATCCGGCCTCTTTTCAGCCGCCGCACCGCTTCCGCGCGCCGCCGGAGGCAGGGGGACTTGCGCCAATTGCACCGGAGTTTCTGCCGCAGGCACCGCGATTGCGGAGGGCTGGGCTGCGGGTTGCTGCCGCGCCATCACAGCGGTTGGCCCGCCCGGTTGAACCGGGTTGTGCGCTGGCTGGCCAAGCAGCACGACTGCGGCAATAGCTGCCGCAGCAGCGGCAAGGCCGCCGACGGCAAACCGCACGCGCGAAGGCGCAGCCACCCGAGCGGGGCGAGCTTCAGCGCCAGTGAATGGAATCAGCTGCGCCGTTTCGCGCGGCGTCGACGGCTCTGCGACGGGTGCGGCTTCGGCGGAAAGCTGCGGCAACGCCGTAGCCTGCGCCACGATCCGCGCCGCAAGCCCCGGCGGCATTGCAGGACGCGGCGCCTTGTTCAGCATCGCATCAAGCGCCGCGCTGGCCTTCGCGGGGGAGACGGGAACCTCGCGCGCCATCACGCGTGGGCCTCGAGATCGGCACAACCGACGTCGCGCGCTTCCAACAGCGTGCGCATCTGCCTGCGGGCCCTGAACAGCAGCGATTCCATCGCCTTGATATTGAGGTCCAGAACCTCGGCTGCAAGAGCGTTCGAAAATCCTTCGTAATAACAAAGCACCAGCGCAGCCCGATAGCGCTCGGGCAAGTCACCCAGCGCGGCAGCTACGGCCTGCGAGGCTTGGTCAGCCTCGATCCGGCGATCGGCAGACGGGGTCTCGTCAGCAGGATCTGGCATCGTGTCGACCGTGACCACGCGGAAGCGGCGCTTGCGATCGAAGCACAGGTTCATCGTCACGCGGTGCAGCCAGCCGACGAGGCCAGCGCCGGTCGGCGTCCAGCGCGGGGCGTTCTGCCACAGGCGGGCAAAGCAGTCCTGCAGCACGTCCTCGGCCTCGGCCGCATCGGACAGCATGCGCATGGCCACGCGATAGAGCGCGGGCGAATGGCGATCGACCAGCAGCGTGAAGGCGTCGACCGACCCACGCGCAACCTCGCGCATGAGGGCCGCGTCATCCAGCGCCTCGCGATGGATCGGAGCCGCAGCGGGAATCGGGCTGTCTTCAGCCGACACCGCTTCCGAGCGCAGATCGCCGTAGAAGGTCAAGGATACCCGCCGTTTCGCACCAATCCCCGGCCCAAGCGCAGGGGATTCCACGTACCCTGCCTGCCGGTTCCCAAGTGAACAACAGATTTACGGGAACTTAAGACACGGTTCGTCGCAATTATTTGCACGCCCCGGCGAAGGGTTGGCCGGCGCGCTCCGTTAGGTCCCGCGGAGGCAACCGGCTTTGCGGCCACAAGTCCTCCGACCTGTCGATCGGACAGCGGGGCCTGCCTCGCCATCCGGCACTCGGCCCGCGCCGACCGCACCCCGGCGCGGGCCATCTTTATCGGAATTCATGAGGGGTTTATGGACCGTCTTCACAGCACAACCATTCTGTCGACGCTGACTGGAGCCTCTCTGGCTCTCGTCCTCATGGCGCCTCAGGCGGCCCATGCCGACACCACCGTCAGCACCAGCACCACCGCGCCGCTCAAGACCTCGACCGCCGGGAACGTCACCGTCGCCAGTGGCGGCACCATCACGCTGGGCTCGGGCGGCACCGCGGTCACGGTCGATTCGAACAACACCGCCACCGTCGCATCGGGCGGCACCATCACCAACACCGGCGGCAAGGACGGCGACACCGGAATCACCGTCGAGGCCGGGCGCAACACCACGGTGACCAACGGCGGCACGATAACCGTGACCGAAAGCTTCAACGGCGCCGATACCGACAACAACGGCACCGTCGATGGCCCGATCGCTTCGGCCAGCAACCGCTATGGCATTCTGGTCGGCGCAGGCGCGACGACCACGGCAACGCTCAAGAACACCGGCACGATCACCGTCGAAGGCCTCAATTCGGGCGGCATGGTCGCCAAGTCTGACCTCACCGGCAGCGTTTCCAATACCGGCACGATCAAGGTACTGGGCGACAACAGCGTCGGCATCGGCACCAGGGGCGTGTCGGGCAACGTGACGGTCGAAGGCACCGTTGCCGTGGTCGGCGCGGGCGCGCAGGGCCTTGTCGTTGGCGGCAATGTCGGCGGCGCGGTGCGCATACAGGGCGCGATCTCGCAAAGCTCGTCCTACACCAATGACGCCGGCACCACGAAGACGCTTTCCCGCACCGACTTGCGCACCGGCAAGGCCGCAGTGGAGATCGGCGGCAGCGTCGCGGGCGGCATCCTGCTCGACGCGGCCCCCTATGACCTCGACAGCACCAAGACCGACGAGGACAACGACGGCGTGGCCGATGCCTCCGAAGTCACCGGCACGATCAACTCGGTCGGCAACAGCCCCGGCATCCTCGTTGGCGCGGCGGGCGACATCGTGATCGGCAAGGTCAAGGGTCGCGACGGCGAATTCTCGCTCGCGCTCGACGGCAACGTCACGGCCAATGCCGTCTACAGCAATACCGATGCCTATGCGGTCGTGATCGGCGGCAAAGGTGGCACGGTGACCATGGCCAACGGCATCGGCGTCTCGGGCACGGTCAGCGCGACGACGGTCGACCAGAAGGCAGTCGCCATCCTGATCAACGAAGGCTCGACCGTGCCCAGCCTGTCGAACAGCGGCACGATCAAGGCCACGCTGTCCTCGCCGGGCGAAGGCACTGCCTATGCCATCCAGGACAAGTCGGGCACGCTGACCAGCCTCGACAACACCGGGTTCATCTCGGTTTCGGGGACAAGCGGCGATGACCTGCGCGCGATCGACCTGACCGCCAACACCAGCGGCGTGACGATCAAGCAGTACCTCAACGCGATCGACAAGAAGGCGCAGGACGCCGAGAAGGCCGCCAGCGGCTACAACTCCGCCAACCCGACGATCTACACCTCGATCACCGGCAACATCCACACCGGCAGCGGCAATGACGTGCTCGACGTGGCTTCGGGCCGGATCTTCGGCAACAGCTTCCTCGGCGCGGGCAACGATTCGGTCCTGCTTTCGGGCGACAGCGGCTATGTCGGCAACATCGATTTCGGCGCGGGCACGGCCACGATGACGATGGGTGACACCGCCTTCTTCATCGGCAAGCTGGACATTGGCGGAAACGCGGGAACGCTCACCCTTGGAGGGACCTCGATCTTCTCGGGTACCCTTGCCAATGCTGGCCAACTGGACGTCACGGTCAACGGCGGCAGGTTCGGCGCAAGCAGCGCGGCGACCCTCTCATTTGACAGCCTCACCGTGAACTCGGGCGGTGCTCTCAACGTCTATATTGACGGCACTACGGGCACCTCCTCCCTGATCGACGTCAACACCGCGACCTTCGCCACCGGCTCGAAGGTCACCGCCACGATCACTTCGCTCGACAAGGCGGTCGGCAACTACACTTTCCTCAAGGCAGACACGCTGACCGGTGCGCCGGTGTTCGATGCAACCAACACCCAGCTGCCGGTCCTGTTCAACGGCGCGATCAACCGCGTCGGCGAGACCCTGGTGCTGGCCGTGACGCGCAAGACCGCGGCGCAGCTTGGCCTGACCGCTCCGCAGGCCGCCGCCTATGATGCGATATACAAGCAGGGCACGGCCGTGGCCAATCTTGGCAGCAGTTTCCTGCAGGTGGAGGATGCTGCCGCGCTGCAGGGACAGTTCAATCAGCTCCTGCCCGACTACGCCGGTGGCGTGTTCGATTTCGTCACCCGTTCGGGCCGGATCGCCTCGCGCCACCTGATGGACGACAGCTCGATCTTCGACATCAGCGAAGTTGGCGGCTGGTTCGAACCGGTCTACTTCCGCGGGACCAAGGACCAGACCGGCACGGCGGCGTTCGAGGTCAAGGGTTGGGGCCTTTCAGCCGGGCTGGAGCGCGATATCGGCGCGGGCTATCTCGGCCTGTCGTTCCTTTATACCAAGGGCGACATCACCACCTCGGACTACCAGAAGACCGATGCGAGCAACTACGAGCTTGGCCTGTTCTGGCGTCTCGCTTCCGGTCCGTTCTACGCCTTTGCCAAGGCCTCGGGCGGCCGTGTCTCGCTGAATTCGACGCGGCAGTTCACCGGCGCCGTCAATGGCTCTGCTCTTTCGTACACCGCCAATGGCCGGTGGAAGGGCTGGACCGTAGGCGGCCAGGGCGGCGTGTCCTACCGCGCCGATCTCGGCAGCAACCTCTCGCTCAAGCCGATGGCCAAGTTCGACTACTATCGCCTGAGCGAAAAGGGCTACACCGAGACCGGCAGCGAACAGATCGCGCTGTCCGTCGCCAAGCGCACCTCGGACCTGCTGACCGGCACCGGCAGCCTCACCGCCTCGTGGAGCGCGGGCGAGGTCAACCGCGACGAGCGCCCGCTCACGCTGGAGCTGGAAGGCGGCTACCGCGCACGGCTCGCCGGAACGCTCGGCGATACGGTGGCGAACTTCGAGGACGGCGACCAGTTCCGCCTGGTGGCCGACCGCATGAAGTCAGGCTGGACGTCCGAAGCGCGCCTGCTGATGGGCGGCATGGACTACACCTGGCAGCTGGCCGGTGGTGCCGAACAGATCCAGGGCGGCGTCGATTACTCGATCCGCGCGTCGCTCAGCATCGCGTTCTGATCGAAGCGACATCAAAAAAAGGGGCGGGCGGACAAACTGCCGCCCGCTTCGTTTCGGGCCTCCTTTGTCTCAAACCAGTGCGTTTGCCTTTGCAATCGCGCCCAGCACGGCCGCACTTGGCTTGGCCTTCCGCTCGAACGTCACCGGGTCATAGCTGGCGAGGCCGAACTTGGGCCGGTAGCCGAAGATCCACTCGAAGTTGTCGACCAGCGACCAGTGACAATAGCCGATCACCGGCACGCCATCGTCGATCGCCTGCTTGAGGCCCGCGAGCGAAGGCGGAATGAACGCGGCGCGCACGGCGTCGTCATCGGTGCCGACGCCGTGCTCGGAGACCAGCACCGGCACGCCCGTCGCCGCATGGGCATACCGCACGGCGCCCGCCAGTGACGGTGGCCAGACTTCCGTACCTGAAAAATTGCGCATGCCGCCTTCGGGCGGAGGAAGCCTGCCCTTGTCGCCCCACAAGGCGCGCTCGTAGTTCTGCACGCCGATGAAGTCGTCGGCCCTGGCCACTTCAAGCCATGACCCGTAAAGCTCGCCGCGCATGCGATCGCGGATCGAGTTCTTGCCCACCGCCTGATCGTCCAGCATCGCCAGCGACACGCCGACCGGAAGGTCCGGCCGCACCGCCTTGATCGCCGCGCGGCCCGCCTTGTGCGCGGCCAGCAGTCCGACTTGCAGTGCCGGCAGGTCTTCATAAGCCGCCACGTTGCCGCAAACCATTTTTTCCACGCCGAGCCGCTTGGCCGCCGTATCGAGCGTCAGCTTCTGGATATCCCACACCGGCTTTGGAAGCATGGGCTTGAGCAGCAACAAGATGTTGGGCTCATTCAGCGTGATCGCACTGTGCATCTGCGCGCCCATCGCCTGCGTCACGCGGGTGCAGTAGCGGGCGAACAGCTCGGCGCTTTCGGGGTTGGTCCAGCCGCCCTGCGCGCTGAACCACAGGGGCGCGCTGAAGTGGCTGTAGGTGACGACCGGTGCGAGTCCCCGCGCCCGGCAGCCTTCCACGATCCGTCGATAGTGCCCCAGCATGCCCGTGCTGAACCGCCCCTTGACCGGCTCGATCCGCGCCCATTCCACCCCGAAACGATAGGTATTGAGCCCGATCGACTTGGCCAGGTCGAGGTCACGCTCCCACAACAGGAAACTGTTGGCCGCATCGCCCGAAGGCTCGGCAAAGACGGTGGGCTGCTGGTGTTCGAGATACCACAGGTCTGACGTGGTATTGTTACCCTCGATCTGGTGCGGCGCGGTCGATGCGCCCCACAGGAAACCCTCGGGAAAGCGCGGGCTGGGTACCGGTTTGCGGGTGCCCTTCGCAGAGAGCGAGGCACCGCTTGCAGCAAGGGCAGCAACGCCCCCGGCGAGAACGGAACGGCGATCGATCATGGTTTCTCCCAAGGCTTTGCCGCCCGGCCTACGCCGCGCAAGCCATCAGGTAAAATAACCGATTATCGCCCCGTTATCGGCCCAGCCTATGCCTCGGCGAGGACATCCAGCATCGCCCGCCCCAGCGGCGGCAGTCCCCGCTCCGCCAGATAGCGCACGCCCACGCTGCGCTCGAAGGTCGCCTCGCCGATCGCAATGGCCCGCAACACGCCGATGGTCAGCTCTGCCGCCGCTACCGTACGCGGCAGGATCGTCACGCGGTCGCTATGGCGGACGATGGCCTTGGTCGTCAGCAGCGAATCGCAGCGGATCACGTTCTGCGGCACGGCCACACCGGCAGCCAGGAACAGCGCATCGACCTGGCGCCGGAACGCGCCTTGCGCTTCGGGCAGGACCCACGGCAAGTCGGCCACCTCGCGCAGCGAAACACTGTCGCCCAAGGCATCGTGCCGCCGCCCCACGATCAGGGCAAAGGAATCGCGCGAGGCCGTCACTTCAACCAGATCCGGCGGACAGGCTTCGATCTCGGTCGTCACGAAGGCAAGGTCGAGCGAACCCTTGCGCAGAAGATCGGTCAGTTGGGGATCGGGCCGCTCGATCACGCTCAGCGCGAAGGGACCGACGCGCTCCTCCAGCCGCGCCACTGCCTGCGGCAACAGGCTGACCAGCGCGCCGGGCGTCCCGCCGATCCGCAACGGCCCGGCCACATTGCGCGCGGCGTGGTCCACCTCGACTGCCGCCGTCTCCAGCAGCCGCACCATCGCCTCGGCCCGCTCGCGCAGTGCCTCGCCCTCGCGCGTCAGCACGATACCGCTGCGCGACCGCGCGAACAGCGTCACCCCCAGCCGCTGCTCCAGCAGCGAGATCGTGTTCGAAACTGACGGCTGCGAGATATTCAGCGCCCGCGCCGCGCCGCTGATCGATCCGGTCTCGCACACCCGCCAGAACGTGGCGACAGCACGGGGATCAAGGCGGAGGCGCGAAGGGGGCTTGCTCATGACTCTGGCTTAGCCTGCAAGCATAGCCTGTGTCTATGTTATAAGCCTCAGGGATCTACCCTACGGGCCTTGTCACCCCCGTGACAATCATTGTCATCGGACATCGCGCAACCCCCGCGATAGCTGGAATGCCATCATCCAGTCGCGAGGGGTACGATGGCGACCAAGCACCTTTTCCTGCAGGCGACGGCCTGCGCCATGGCCGTGGCGGCCGCGCTGCCAATGCCCGCGTTCGGCCAGGCGAACAAAGCCGAAGCCCGCTATGCCGCACTTGCCGCGCAGGAGCGCCAGAAGGCCGGAGACCCGGCGTTCGACTACGCCCTCGGTCTGGCAGCGTCGGACGCCGGGCACTATGGCGAAGCCATCGTCGCCCTGCAGCGGGTGCTTGCCCGCCAGCCCGACAATGCCCCGGCCCGCGCCGAACTGGCCCGCGCCTATGCCCTGGCCGGTGACATGGACACCGCCCGCAGCCAGTTCGCCACCGTGGTCGACGATCCGACCATCCCCGACCCGGTCCGCCAGCGCTTCACCGGCTTCGTCCGCCAGTTCGACAGGCAGATCAAGGGCGGCGGCTCCGACCTTTCGGGCTTCGCGGAAAGCGCTTTCGGGCACGACAGCAACATCAACTCCGCCACCCAGCTCACCTCGATCACCATCCCGCTGTTTGCCGCGCTTGGCCCCGGCACCCTGGGCAACAACGCCCGCGCCCAGAAGGACAAGTTCTACGACATCTCAGGCGGCATCTCGGGCGTCAGCGCGATCAGTCGGCAGGACCGCGTGTTCGGCTCGCTCCTCGGCAACTTCCGCGACAATCTGGACTCTGCCGCCTTCGATCAGGCCAGCCTCACCGGGACGGCAGGCTTTGCCCACACTTTCGCCAACCGCGATGTCGCCTCGCTTTCGGGGCAGGTGCAGAAGTACTGGCTCGGCCACAAGGGCTTCCGCACTGCCTATGGCGCGATCGGCCAGTACACGCATATGCTGCCCGGCGGCAAAGCCCTCTCCGCCTCGGTCCAGTACACCCGCTTCGATTATGACCGCGATCCCTTGCGCGATGCAGACCGCTTTGCCGTGGGCCTCGGCCTTGCCGCGCGCCAGTTCTCGGTCAACCTGATCGGCGGGCACGAGGAAACGCGCAGCCAAGCAGGCGATGCCGAATCCAACACTTTCGCCGGAGCGAGCGCCGGTGCCGAAATCCAGATTGCGCCCAAGGTCGCGGTCGTCGGCGGCGTGGCGTTCGACTTGCGCCGCTATGACCGCGCCGACCTGCTGTTCATGCGCAAGCGCCATGACGAGCGCGTCGATGTGACCGCCGCGGTCAAGTTCGCCATCCTGCCGCGCCTGTTCCTCCAGCCCAAGGCCACCTGGTCGCGCAACTGGTCGAACATCGCCCTCTACGATCACGAACGCTGGACCGTGCAGGCCGGCGCGCGCTTCGAATTCTGATCCGGGAGACCAGCCCCATGAAAGCCTCAGCCCTCACCGCCCTCCTGATCGGAGCCTCCACTCTCGCTCTCGCCACCCGTGCCCAGGCGCAGGAAGTGGTCTTTGCTGACAATGCCGATCTTGCCGCCGCCGCCCTGCGTGGCGAGCGCGTCACGCAAGGGTCAGGCGTCACCCAGATCCGCCTGTCCAGCGGCGCGATGCTTTCATTCGTCGAAGGCGCGGAGTTCCAGCTGCGCCCCGATGGCTCGGTCGATCTCTTCAAGGGTAACGTCACCGTCACCGGTGCAGGGATGAGCGAAACGCTCGTCCGCCTCGGCGGTCAGGGGACGGGCAAGATCGCGGGCGCAGGCTCGTCCGGCAGCTTCTCGGTTGCCACTGACGCCAACGGCAAGACCATGGTCACGGGTCGCGTCCTGACCGGCCTTGCCAGCATTGCCAACGGGCGCGAGGAACGGCGCTTCAACGCCGGGCAGGCATGGGAAGTTGCCAACGGCCACCCCCGCCTTGCCACTTCGGCCCCCGTCGCGCCCGCCCCGCGCATGACCCCGCAGCGGCAG
>NZ_LSIA01000288.1:0-632 GCF_001556015.1 Novosphingobium sp. CCH12-A3
GGCGTGCCGCAAGACACTGTCATTCAACGAATTAGTTTCGAATCCGACTCTAAGACCCTTGATCTAGGCGCGGAGCGGTGCCGCGCAATATGCCGCCAAGTAAAATTCTAAAATCAACCGAAATGCATGCAATTGCAGCGAACCCGAAGATTGGCGTCTTTCGACACAATTAGTCTCTGAATCACGTTAGCAATATCACGCGGCAATCCCGCCATCAGCATATCGTGAAAATCTCGATGATTGCTTGCGCCATTTAAACTGCGCCATGGCTAGCGTTGGCCGATGAATGCGCCCCCCAACCGCCGAGGTCTCGCGCGGTGCCCGCGACGTAAGCGTCTCCGTCAGCGAATTTAATTGCCCAACTTGGGTTTACGCAAACAGCTAGAAACGTCGGAGGCTTCAAGCCGATAAGAGCTAGATGCACGAGTGGCCGCTTTCAACGCTCCACGATGCGAAGCCGCTAGTCCGCAAGCGGTCCAGCCTCTGTCGCTCTGCGATGCCACTCAGGCAAGCGCCGAATGTCTGCTCCGGACAAAAGCTGACGTTCTACTCATTCCTTTTGAACGGCAGGAATGTCCCAAAGCACGAACCCGCTCCGCGGGAGAGTCGCTTGGGGTGCCGTAGCGTAGTAT
>NZ_LSIA01000289.1:0-42396 GCF_001556015.1 Novosphingobium sp. CCH12-A3
AAGGTGCACGTACGGTTCGGGGAGGGGAAGCGCTTATGCGCTTCCTACTCCACTCCCGATGGCGCGGGGTTTCGTCTACCTCGTGGCCATCGTCGACTGGTTCAGCCGCAAGGTCCTTGCACACCGGGTGTCGATCACGATGGAGGCCGACTTCTGCGTCGAGGCGCTTGAGGAAGCGTTGGCTAAATATGGAAAACCGGAGATTTTCAATACCGATCAGGGCAGCCAATTCACATCGCTGGCGTTCACCAGCGTGCTGCGCCGGGAGGAAATCGCCATCAGCATGGACGGTCGCGGCGCATGGCGCGACAATGTCGTCGTCGAACGGCTGTGGCGCTCGGTCAAGTACGAGGAGGTCTACCTGCGTGCCTACGCGGCAGTCAGCGAGGCGCGAGCATCGATCGGTCGCTACTTGACCTTTTACAATGCCAGGAGGCCACACTCGAGCTTGGCGGCCAAGACCCCGGATCAGGCATATTTTGACAACCTGCCGCTGGCGATGGCAGCATGATCTCAGCCGCCGATATGGGCCGTCACTCCGGTCGGGCTACGCCCTCCCTGCATGACGGCCCATATCGGCAGTTCGAAACAGCAACCGGCAGGCGATCCACTTATCCGTTGCCGAACCCTGTGCAGACCAACCCGACCACTTCTCTGCCCCCGACGAGAGCCATCGTTATGCTGCGATTGGGCTGAACTGACTTGCTGGAGGGAAGGGGCAGTTCAACTTGGCAGGACACGACACTGACAATCTCTTTGAGGGCATCACGCACTTTGCGACGGGCTTGCTCTCGTTCGTCCTTGTCCTCGCTGTAAATCGCTTCCCGGACCTCTGCTACGCGGGCAAGGTGTTCGTCGGGGCTGACTGAACCCTTCGCGCGATTGAGTTCCTGCTCGCATTTTTCAAACTCAGCCTTCTTGGCGTTGAGTTCCGGCCGCATTTGGTTGAGCATTTCTTCGGCTTCGGTTGCGTCTGGATTTCTCATGACGAAGCCGAGCAGACGTTGCTGCTCTGCCTGCATGTTCTCAACCTGCTTTTTGAGTTCGGCGACTTTAGCGATGAGCGGCGCAAGGTCATTTCGAACAACAAAGAATCGGTCTTCAAGCGCAATGCTAAGGATCTCGTTCAGCGCAGCACGCTCAAACACATCGTAGCGGTAAACGGTTCGGTTTGAGCATCCGGCACCGTTGTTGACCCGAACGCACTTCAAATACTCATACTGCTTTTTGTGTCGGTTGCGCTGAACAATTCGAATCATGGTGTCACCGCAGTGGCCGCATTTGACTTTGCCGGTGAACAGGTTGCGAGCTTCGCTAACATTGGGCGATGTGGTGCCCTGTCTGTGGAGCATGGACGCCCTCGCAGCGGCGACGAGTTCAGCGGGGACAACCCTGTGGTAATAATTGTGGATAATCTCGCCGGTTGGTTGGCGGTCTGGTCCGGTGCGAACGTGATACTCGCCTTCTGCGGCAGGGTTCTTCAGGATATCTCTGATGTAGCCGGGCTTCCACGATGGAACGCTTTTGTGCGCGGCAGTCCAAGGTTCGACTGAGGCATTGAGCTTCTTTGCTATGCTGGCAAAGCCCAATCCATCTGCGGCCCACTGGTAAATCTGCCTTACAATTTCGGCTCGATCTTCGATGACTTCGAATTTGCCGTCTTTGGTCCCGGCTAACCAAGCTGGACCGTGGCTGTTGTAAACAACACCCTTGCGAGCCTTGTCCATAAATCGGGCTATCGCGTCTTTCTGGAAAACACTTTTGCGCTCGCTCTCTTTGGTGCTGCGCTGCGCTTCCAAAAGGTATTGTAGCAGGTCGATAATGTTTTCGCCGCTTAGGCTGGTGTCATCGAAGACTTTGTTGAGGTTCGCGACCGCAACTTTGATGCCTGCGTCTGTGACCTCTTCGATCCAACGGCGGGCTTTTTTAACGTCTTGTCGGCTTAGGCGATCAAAGTTCTCTATGACGAGAACAGAACCTGAAGGGACTTGGCCATCATCAATTTGCTGCTTGAAGCGACCGAGTTCGCCGACGCGAAGGTGATCTCCTTTCCAAGCCGAGCGTCCCTTATCAATCAGCGGAGGCTCGACAACTTCCCAGCCGTTTTCCTCGCACATTCGGCGCGTTGCGCCCAACTGGCGCTCGATCGTTGCGTCCTTGTCTTGGCGGGCGCTTGAGAAGCGGGCGTAAATGAATGCGGGCGTAGTCATAGCCTCACATTGCTGCGGGCATAGGGTTAGCACAACCATTTTTATGTGTTGAGATAGAGCACCCGCACCCGCTCCACGTTGAGATGGGCCATGTCGATGTGCAGGTAATCGAGGAGAGCCTGCCAGTTCGAAAGCACCGGCTGTTCGCGGACGACCGTCCTCGCCAACCTGCGTGCGGCAAGCGCGACGATCCGCAGCGCGGCCGCGCTGGTCTCGCCCATATTGGGATGCAGCGCCAAGGCTTGTGGATCGGCGGTGAGCACGCCTGCCAGACTGCCGAAACGCTGGATCAGCGAACGTGCGATCGGCTTGGTGTCGATCCTCGGCCGCGCCACCATCAGCAGGTATTCGATCACCTCATGGTCGGCGAGGGCGTCCTCCCCGCCGCTCATCAGACGCTTGCGCAGACGCGCGCGATGGCCGCTGGCATCGCCGCCATCGAAGCTTGTCTTGCTGCCGCTTTCGCCGTTCCGTTCAGGAAAGAGTCCGGTTTGATCCGTCATTGATCCTATCCGGGCACCACTTCGGCGCTCAAGTGTTCGCCAATCGGTACAAACAGTTCGTACACGCAAGATGTAGATGCCGTGCATTGCCCAAGCGGTGGG
Organism: Novosphingobium sp. CCH12-A3; assembly: GCF_001556015.1. Classification (NCBI taxonomy): domain Bacteria; kingdom Pseudomonadati; phylum Pseudomonadota; class Alphaproteobacteria; order Sphingomonadales; family Sphingomonadaceae; genus Novosphingobium; species Novosphingobium sp. CCH12-A3. The sequence continues at coordinate 2,816 of NZ_LSIA01000289.1, forward strand.
AGTGCGCAAGAAGGGGGCAGATGGCAGATAGTTTCGAATTGGCGGAACCGGATGCGCCGCCAGGCCCTGCGCGTTCGCGAAAGGGGCTTCGGCGCGTCAGCGTGTCTGTGCTTGTCCTTGCCGTGGCAGGTCTTGGGGGGCTGTGGATTGCCCGCAATTCGATCGCTGACCGCATCATTGTCGGCCAGCTCAAATCCTACGGTTTGCCCGCGACTTATGAGATAGAAAGCATCGGTCCTGGCAGGCAGGTTCTCCGCAACGTGGTTGTAGGGGATCCCCGCCGCCCGGATCTCACGATAGAGCGGGTCGAGGTGGGTATCCGCTACGGCCTTGGTGCGCCCTATCTCGGTTCGGTCAAGCTGGTCGCCCCGCGTCTTTATGGCCAGTACCGGGATGGCAGGGTCAGTTTTGGCTCGCTCGACAAGGTGATCTACGCGCCCAAGACCGACAGCCAGCCTTTCGCGCTGCCCAGGCTCGACCTGCAGGTCCGGGACGGTCGCGGCCTGATCCTCACCGATTCGGGGAAGATCGGCCTTTCGGTGGAAGGCAAGGGCGGCTTGCAGAACGGCTTTGCCGGGACACTGGCTGCGGTCGCGCCGTCGCTGATGGGGGGCGGCTGCAAGGCGGACGGCGCTCGCTTTGTCGGCAGAATCGCGGTGCGCGAGGAGCGCCCATCGCTGACCGGGCCGCTCCGGCTGGATCGCATTGCGTGCGACAGCGGTGCGAGGAGTGGGCCACTGGTGGCGGATCTTGATGCACGGGCCGACAAGGGTTTTGCAGGAATCGCCGGTGCCGCCACGGTGCGCGGCAACAAGCTGGTCGTCCCCGGCCTCTCTGCCGAAACGCTGGCGCTTGATACGCGCCTCGCTTTCCGTGATGGCGCATTGACCGGTCGGGTCGATGCCAATGCTGGCGGGGTCAGCAGCGGCGGCGTTCGCTTTGGCCTGCTCGGGCTGGAAGGTTCGGTCCGCACCCGCGAGGCTTTCCGCAAGGCAGAATTCCGCGGAACGATCGACGGGCAGGGCCTGCGGCAGGGGGCGGCACTCGACAACGCCCTGGCCTCGGGTGAGCGGAGTGCCAGCGGCACGCTCCTCGCCCCGATGCTCGCCCAACTGCGCGCCAGCCTCAAGCGCGAGGAACGTGGCAGCCGCCTCGGCGGCGAGATCGCGCTGCGCCGCAATGGCGAGGCGATTTCGGTGGTGATTCCGCAGGCACGGCTGACCGGCGGCACCGGGCAGACGCTGCTCACGCTTTCGCGCTTCCAGATGGCCAGCGGCACCAAGGGCGGGCCACCGCTGCTGGCGGGCAGTTTTGCAACCGGTGGCGCGGGTCTGCCGCGAATCGTCGGACGGATGGAGCGCGGGCGGGCCGGGCAGGCGCTGTTCCGTCTGACCATGGCGCCGTGGCGCGCGGCCGGTGGGTCGCTGGCAATCCCCGAAATGATGGTTGCCCAGATCGCCGACGGATCGCTGGGCTTTTCAGGAACCACGCAACTGTCCGGCGCAATTCCGGGCGGTTCGGTGCAGAACCTCGTGCTCCCCGTCAGCGGTGCCTACGGTGCGCGGGGCGAACTTGCACTCTGGCGCCACTGCGTCACCGCCCGGTTCGACCGGTTGGAACTCGGCCAGATGGCGGTGGATGGAAACGCCCTCCAGCTCTGCCCACCCGGTGGCAGCGCGATCGTCCGCAACGGGGCGAGGGGGCTGCAGGTGGCAGCCGGCACGCCCGGACTCGACCTCACCGGCAAGCTTGCTGACACGCAACTTGCCCTGCGCACCGGCGCTGTTGGATTTGCCTGGCCGGGCGTGCTCAAGGCGTCGGCCGTGGATGTCACGCTGGGCCCGCCTGCTACCGCAACGCACCTCACAGTTGCCAATCTGGACGCGAGAGTTGGGGGAGAGTTGGGGGGGAGTTACGGGGGAGTTGGAGCCACGCTCGCAGCCGTCCCGCTCGATATCTCCAATGCCTCAGGGCAGTGGCGCTATGTCGATGAAAAGCTTGTGCTTTCCGGCACCGAGTTTGACCTCACCGACCGCCTGGACCCAGCGCGGTTCGAAAGGCTCCATGCCACGGGCGCGACGCTCACGCTGGCGGATAATCGCATTACGGCCAATGCCTTGCTGCGCGAAGCAAAGACCTCGCGCGAGGTTGGAGCGGTGAAGGTGCGCCATGATCTCGCAACCGCCAGCGGCCACGCCGACATCAGCGTCGACAACCTCGTCTTCGACAAGGGCTTCCAGCCTGCGCAACTGACCCGCCTTGCCCTCGGCGTGGTCGCCAATGTCAACGGCAAGGTGACCGGCGACGGGGCAATCGACTGGAATGCGCGCGGGGTGACAAGTTCCGGCACGTTCGGCACCGAAAACCTTGATCTTGCAGCAGCTTTCGGTCCGGTGAAGGGCCTGAAGGGCAAGCTTGTGTTCACCGACCTGCTCGGCATGGTCACCGCCCCGCATCAAAAGCTGACTGTTGCCTCGATCAACCCCGGCATCGAGGTGACCGAGGGTGTGGTCGACATAAGTCTCCTGCCGGATCAGGTGCTTAGACTGCACGATGCGCGCTGGCCGTTCCTCGGGGGCACGCTGGTGCTGGAGCCAACCGACTTGCGCCTCGGCCTGGCCGAAGCCCGTCGCTACACCCTGACGGTCATCGGCATTGATGCCGCCAAGTTCATCGAGAAGATGGAACTGGGAAATCTTGCTGCGACAGGCACTTTCGACGGACAGTTCCCGCTGATTTTCGACGCGAACGGCGGGCGGATCGAGGAAGGGACGCTGGTCTCCCGCGCGCCCGGCGGCAACGTCTCCTACATCGGCGCGTTGACCTACGAGAACATGGGAGCGATGGCGAACTTCGCGTTCGATGCGCTGAAATCATTGGATTACAAGACGATGACCATCGCCATGCGGGGCGATCTGGAAGGCGAGATCGTCACCAACGTCAAGTTCGGCGGCGTAAAGCAGGGTGCTGGCACGAAGCGGAATTTCATCACCAAGCAGGTTGCCAACCTGCCGATCCAGTTCAACGTGAACATCCGCGCGCCATTCTACCAGCTCATTACTTCGTTCAAGGCGATGTACGATCCCGCCTTCGTCAAGGATCCCAGAACCCTGGGCCTGGTCGATGCGCAGGGACGACCGCTCTACCGTTCGGCAAACGGCGTGCGCCCCGGCGGGGTGCCGGTGATCGTCCTTCCCGGAAACACTGAAAACATTCAGCCTGCAGAAAGCGGAAAAATGCCATGAGGAACCTGGAATTGACCCGATCCGCGAAGCCTGCGACGAGAACCGTCATGGGGAAAGACGGATTTCAGTTCTGGTCGCGCCTTCTGCTGGCGTTGCCATTGATGGGGGGCCTGGCATTGGGCGGCTGCATTTCGGTGAAGGCGCCGGACAAGCCGATCGTGATCGAGCTCAACATCAACATCAAGCAGGAGGTCGTGTACCGGCTCGCGCAGGATGCGAACAACACGATCGAAAGCAACCCGGACATCTTCTGATGTCAGGCGCGTTCTAAGGACGAAGACGATGACCAAGGTTTCGATGCGCAGGCCTTTCGCAATTATCGCTGCAACCGGGCTCGTGCTCGGCACGATCGCGGTGCCCGCCTTCGCGCAGAGCCGCGATCCGGCTTATGCTGCGGCGCGGTCTGCCGGCCAAGTTGGCGAAAAGATGGACGGCTATCTTGGGTATGTCACGCCGCCCTCTCCGGCGCTGCGCGCGGTGGTCGAGGACATCAACATCAAGCGCAAAGCCGTCTATGCCGAGAAGGCCCAGGCCAACAAGGCAACCGTGGAAGAATATGCGCTCACCTCGGGCTGCCTGCTGATCGCCCAGACCAAGCCCGGCGAGAAGTACCAGGCGCCCGACGGTTCCTGGCAGACCCGCGGTGCGGGCGCCCCGTTGCGTGATTCGCGCTGCCCCTGACGCAAAATTCCGCATACGAATCGCTGCCCGGTTTCAGCCACTTTCACGCCCTTCCTCGCACTTGCGGGGGAGGGCGTTCGCATTTGCGATGATACCTTGGGTCAGACTGGGGATCAGACACGGTTCGTGACGGTTGACTCAAGAATACCCCCCGCCTAAGGGGGCGGCGCTCTCGGCGGTCATCCGTCGTTTGTGCTGCACTTTCGGTCGGGCGACTGATCAGGGGAACAAGCATGAATGACGAACCCGGCGGGACGGAGCCAATCGGCGAGGATGCGCGGATCGACGCGCTCGACAAGCGGCTGAAAGCCCTTCGCGAGCGGGAAGAGGAGCGCAACCGGCCAAAGGCAGGTGGGGAAACCGATGCGAATTACCGCATGGGAAACCGCGTGCTGGCGGAACTGATCGGCGGCCTCGTGGGCGGCGCGTTCATCGGCTGGGTCATCGACCAGTTTGCCGGGACGAGCCCCTGGGGTCTCTTGGTGATGCTGTTCATGGGGGTCGTCGTGGCATTCCGGAACATCATCCGAATTTCGAGCCGGCGCCCCGAATAGGGCGCTGTTGTTGTATTCGAGTGATACGGGGTTAAGCGCGTGGCCGAAGGCAAGGTCGATCCGGTTCACCAGTTCACGATCGAGACCCTTTTCGGGACCGATCACTGGTCTATCGGCGGTTACAACATCGCGTTCACCAACTCGTCGCTGTGGATGGCGATCACCACGGTCGTGCTGGTTGCGTTCGTCGCCGGTGGCGCCAAGCGCGAACTGGTTCCGGGTCGCTGGCAGATGGCTGTCGAAGGCCTTACCGGTTTCGTCGACAACCTGCTCCAGGCCAACATCGGCAAGGCCGGTCGCAAGTACCTGCCTTACGTGTTCTCGCTGTTCGGCTTCATCCTGTTTGCCAACATGCTCGGCCTGCTGCCGCTGGCTCTGGTCGGCGTGCATCCGTTCACGGCAACCAGCCACTTCACCGTCACCGGCGTGCTCGCGATCATGAGCTTTGCCATCGTGCTCGGCGTCGGCTTTGCCAAGCATGGCCTTCACTTCTTCTCCCTGTTCGTGCCGCACGGCACGCCCGTTCCGATGATCCCGATCATTTTCCCGATCGAGCTGATCTCGTTCATGGTGCGTCCGTTCAGCCTTGGCCTGCGTCTCTTCGTGGCGATGATGGCCGGGCACGTGCTGCTCGAAGTGCTCTCGGGCTTCGTCATCTCCGGCACCAACGCCGGGGTGGGGACCTTCTTCCTCGCCGCCGTTCCCAGCTTCGTGCTGATGATCGGCATCTGCGCGCTGGAACTTCTGGTGGCTGGCATCCAGGCTTACGTCTTTGCCCTGCTCACTTGCGTCTATCTGAACGACGCCGAGAACCTTCACTGATACCCGCAACATTTTCCCATACGGAATTGAGAAAAAGGAGTTTTTGACATGGACGCAGAAAGCGCAAAGCTGCTCGGTGCTGGTCTCGCCGCTGTTGGCGCCGGTCTCGCCTCGCTCGGCGTGGGCAACGTGTTTGCCAAGTTCCTCGAAGGCGCGCTGCGCAATCCGGGTGCTGCTGACGGTCAGCAGGGCCGCCTGTTCATCGGCTTCGCCGCCGCCGAACTTCTGGGCCTGCTCTCGTTCGTCGTCGCGATGATCCTGATCTTCGTTGCCTAAGGCACGCGAAGCTCACTGATTGTTGAAATGCTGGCCGGGGTCCGCCCCGGCCGCCTGACGCCCGGACACCCGCGATGCCTCAGATTGAACAGCTTGCCACCACCTATTCCAGCCAGGTCTTCTGGCTGCTGGTGTTTTTCGGCATCGTCTTCTTCGTGATCGGCCGGGGCATGCTGCCCAAGGTCGTCTCCACGATGGACGGCCGCGACAAGCAGATCGCCGACGACCTTGCCGCTGCCGAAGCCGCACGGGCCGCCGCCGATGCCGAGGAAGAGGCATGGCGCGTCCAGGCGAACAAGCAGCGCGCCGAAGCCCAGGCCGTGATTGGGGCCGCCAAGGCTGACGCCGCCAAGGCCACCGACGCCAAGCTTTCCGCCGCTTCGGCTCGCATCGACGAGACCGTGACGGCTGCCGAAGCCCGCATTGCCGCTGCCCGCGCTGCCGCGCTGGGTGAAGTGGAAGGCGTTGCCGCCGAAGCCGCGCAGGACATCGCAAGCCGCATTGCCGGCCTGTCGATCCCCGCTGCCGAAGCGCAGGCCGCCGTGAAGGGAGTTCTCGCAAATGGCTAACGCTGTAGAGACGACCGCTGTCGTCGAGCACGAAGCTGCGGGCGGCGAACACCACGTCGAACCTTCGGCACTCGGCCTTGGGCCTGGTGCATGGGTTGCCCTGTCGATGGCCATCTTCCTCGCGATCCTCGTGTCGAAGAAGGTCCCCGGCGCGATCGTCGGCGGTCTCGACAAGCAGATCGACGCGATCCGCAAGCAACTCGATGAAGCCAAGGTGCTCCGCGCCGAAGCCGAGAAGCTGCGCGCCGAATACGCCGCAAAGATCGCCAACGCCGAGAAGGACGCGGCGGCCATGGTCGAGCACGCCAAGACCGAAGCTGCTGCCATCGTCGCCAAGGCCGAAGCTGACACTGCAGCCGTGATCGCCCGCCGCGAGAAGATGGCCTCGGACAAGATCGCTGCTGCCGAACGCGCTGCGGTCGACGACCTGCGCGCCAAGGCTGCACAGGCTGCAACTGCTGCCGCGCGCGACCTGATCGCGAAGAACCACTCCGCAGGTGCCGACAAGGCTCTGGTGGATGGCGCGATTGCCGGGCTGGTGAACTGATCGGCTTCAAGTCGCTTCAGGGCCAACAAAACATGAAAACCCCTCTCGGTGTGAGCCGGGAGGGGTTTTTGTTTGTGTCCTCGATTCCGCCGTTCAGTGGTGTGGGTTGAAGGCGAAAAGAAGAGCACCCAGCAGCGGCAATGAGAGCAAGGCTGCGATGATACCGGCAAGCGTCAACGCGTCTTTGGAATCCTGACGATTCCACTTCATGCCCGTGTCGATCCCCGGATCACCAGCTTGACCGGTACGCGCCGTCCCGACCCTTCGGTGCCGTTTATCTTCGCCAAGAGTTGCTCGACCAGCAGGGCCCCTGCCATCTGGAAGTCCGGTTCGATCGAGGTGAGGGGCGGGGTGGACCACGCGCCGGCGCGGATGCCGTCGAAGCCGATGATGCCGACCTGGTCTGGGATAGCGTAGCCGCGCGCGGTCAGTTCCTTGAGCGCGCCCAGGGCCATGTCGTCGCAGACGGCGAAGATGGCGTCGAACGGGGTGCCGCTCTCGGCCAGGGCAATCGCGGCGCGGCGGCCCTGTTCTTCGCGGGCGAGGCCGCTTTCGACCTGTTGCAGGACAGGTTCCAGGCCTGCCGAGCGCATTGCCTCGGCATAGCCTTCATAGCGCTCCTGGAACTGGCGCTGGGGCGAGGTGGCTGAGCCGATGCAGACGATCTGGCGGTAGCCGCGCACCAGCAGATGGCGGGTTGCGAGCGTTGCACCCGAGAGGTTGTCGCTGCGCACCCATGGCATGTCGTTGTCGGGCGAGCCCCAGCAAGTCCAGTGCGTGCCTTCCGGCATGTCGCGGAAATAGTCCCAGGCCTTGGTGTTGGTGGTCGTGCCGATCACGATCATGCCGTCGGCCTTGCGGCGCTCCTGAAAGTGGCCCCAGAAGTTCTCGGGCGCATCCTGGAAGGAGACAAGGGTTTCGTAGCCCTTGGCCGAGGCGGCGGCGCAAGTGGAGCCGAGCAGCGAGAAGTAGAAGGGGTTGATATCCTTGCGGTCCTGCGCCTCGCGACAGATCATCACGACGGCCAGTGTGCCGGTGCGGCCCCGACGCAGGCGAGCGGCGTTTTCGTCGACCTGATAGTTCAGGCGGCGGGCGGCTTCCATGACACGCTGGCGGGTGGGTTCGCTGATCGAGGTGTCACCGGCAAGGGCACGGCTGACGGTCGACTGGCTGACGCCCGCCGCCTCGGCCACGTCGAACGACGTTACGCGGATGATCTTTCTCTCGCCGGCCATGCTACCCCCAAGTCAACTATCGCTTTAGCAGGATCGGCGTCAGCGGAAAGTGTCCTTGGCCTTGCGCAGGGCGGCAAATGTCTCTTCGGGCGATGATCCTCCCCAGCGCGAGGCCATTTCCGGGTCGTCCGCGCGCAGGAAGGGGTTGGCGGCGAGCTCTGCGGCGAGGGTGGTGGGCACGGTCCATTCGCCGCGCGCGCGCTTCTCGTCCACGCCTCGGGCATAGCCGGCGAGGGCTGCGTTGTCCGGATCGGCGAAGAGCGCAAAGCGGGCGTTGGACTGGGTGTACTCGTGTGCGCTGTAGAGCGTGGTTTCCGGCGGCAGGGCCTTGAGGCGCGAGAGGCTGGCCCAGAATTGCGGCGGGGTGCCTTCGAACATGCGGCCGCAGCCCAGCGGGAAGAGGGCGTCACCGACAAAAGCCACCGAAGCTGTGGGCAGGTGGTAGGCGCAGTGACCCATGGTGTGACCGCCGACGTCGATGACCGTCGCATCAAAGCTGCCGAGTTGCACGGTGTCGCCTTGAGCCACAGTGCGGTCCACGGCTGCGATCTTTCCGGCGTCATCTTCGGGGGCAATGATGGTGCAGCCGGTGGCCGCCTTGATCGCCTCGTTGCCGCCGGCATGGTCGGGGTGCCAGTGCGTGTTCCAGATCTGAGTGATGCGCCAGCCCTTTGCCTCGGCCTCGCGCAGGTAGGCTGGCGCGTCGGGCGTGTCGATGCAGGCGGTTTCGCCGCTTGCCGGATCGTGGACGAGGAAGCCGTAGTTGTCGGACAGGCAGGGGAATTGGTGGATCTGTAGCGTCATGGCTGCAGCTTAGCGCCGCGTTCCGGACAAAGCAAAAGCCCGCCCGGATTTCTCCGGACGGGCCTTGCTTTTTGCTCGCTTCGAGGAAGCGCAGCGCTTGGCCGAGGGAGGCCCCCGCCTTCGCGGGGGCGCAACCTTCGGTCGCGCTTACTGCTTCGCCTTCAGAGCGGCGCCGAGGATGTCGCCCAGCGATGCGCCGGCATCCGACGAGCCGTACTGTTCCACGGCTTCCTTCTCTTCAGCCAGCTGGCGGGCCTTGACCGAGAAGTTCGGCTTCTTCGAACGATCGAAGCCGGTGACCATGGCGTCGAGCTTCTGGCCGACCTGGAAGCGGTCCGGACGCTGTTCGTCACGGTCGCGGCCCAGATCCGAGCGCTTGATGAAGCCGGTTGCGCCGTCTTCGCCAGCCTGCACTTCGAGGCCGCCGTCGCGGACTTCGAGAACGGTGACGGTGACGACTTCGCCGCGACGCAGCGAGCCAGCGCCAGCAGCCGAAACGCCACCAGCAGCCGGAGCGCCCTTTTCAAGCTGCTTCATGCCGAGGCTGATGCGTTCCTTCTCGACGTCGACATCGAGAACCACGGCCGAAACCTGCTCGCCCTTGCGGTGCAGAGCCAGCGCGTCTTCGCCCGAGATGCCCCAGGCGATGTCGGACATGTGGACCATGCCGTCCACGTCGCCATCGAGGCCGATGAACAGGCCGAATTCGGTCGCGTTCTTGACTTCGCCTTCCACGGTCGAACCGACCGGGTGCTTTTCGGCGAAGGCTTCCCACGGGTTCTGCTGGGCCTGCTTGAGGCCGAGGCTGATGCGGCGCTTGTCGCTGTCGACTTCCAGAACCAGCACGTCGACTTCCTGCGATGTCGAGACGATCTTGCCGGGGTGGACGTTCTTCTTGGTCCAGGACATTTCCGAAACGTGGACGAGGCCTTCGATGCCGGCTTCGAGTTCCACGAACGCACCGTATTCGGTGATGTTGGTGACAGTGCCCGAGAGCTTCGCGCCGACCGGGTACTTGGCGGCAACGCCATCCCACGGATCGCTTTCAAGCTGCTTCATGCCGAGGCTGATGCGCTGCGTATCCTGGTTGATGCGGATGATCTGCACCTTGACGGTATCGCCGATGGCGATGACTTCCGACGGGTGGTTGACGCGCTTGTAGCTCATGTCGGTGACATGGAGCAGGCCGTCGATGCCGCCGAGGTCCACGAACGCACCGTAATCTGTGATGTTCTTGACGACGCCGTCGATGATCTGGCCTTCCTTGAGGTTCTGGATCAGGCCCGAGCGCTGTTCGGCGCGGGTTTCTTCCAGCACCGCACGGCGCGAGACGACGATGTTGCCGCGGCGGCGGTCCATCTTGAGGATCTGGAACGGCTGCGGCATGTCCATCAGCGGGGTCACGTCGCGGACCGGGCGGATGTCGACTTGGCTGCCGGGGAGGAAGGCAACGGCGCCGTCGAGGTCGACGGTGAAGCCGCCCTTCACGCGGCCGAAGATCACGCCTTCAACGCGCTTGCCTTCGCCGAATTCGTTCTCGAGCTTGTCCCACGCGGCTTCGCGGCGGGCGCGGTCACGCGACAGCATGGCTTCGCCATCGGCGTTCTCGACGCGGTCGACGTAGACTTCGACCTCGTCGCCGACCTTGAGGCCGTGCGCCTGGCCGGGGGCAGCGAATTCGCGCAGGGCAACGCGGCCCTCGCTCTTCAGGCCCACGTCGATGACGGCCTTGTCGTTTTCGATGGCGGTGATGGTGCCCTTGACGACGCGGCCTTCGAAGCCACCGTTGGCGGCTCCGCCAAGCGATTCGTCAAGCAGCGCGGCGAAATCGTCGCGCGACGGGTTGGTAGCCATTATCAAAGCTTCCTGTTTCTAGGTATTCCGGCCAGGCGGTTGTTTCCGCCGGTCTTTCCTCCACGTACCGCCCCATGCGGGCCGTGGGCCAAAAAGGGCCGAACCGCCCCCGGAGCCGAATGCTGCCGAAGGCACCCGCTCAGGCAAAGACCTGCGCGGACGGGCGGCGCTTAGGCTCATGGCCCGAGAAAAGCAAGGAAAATGGGGTATTCAAGATATCGTGTGGCCGTTCGCAGAACCTGTTAAACTTCTCGTGATAGTCTGCATCTTCAAGGAGATCCGCGATGGAGCAGCCGGGGGTGTTCAGCACGTTCCATGACGCGGCGACCGAAGCCCGCTACAACGAGACGGCGCGTACTTTGCGGACGCCGTTCGTCCGGCTCTACGCTGTCCTGTTCATGGCTGTGATGCTGGCCTATTCCGTCATCAATCCGCTCTATCTCGATCCGGTCGAGAATGCGCGTTTGGCCTTCTGGCTGGGCATCGGCCTGATGTGCATCGGGGCCTATATCGGCGCCACATTCTGGCAGGACTACGTCCGTCATCCGATGGTCGATTTCACCGCCCTGCTGGTGATTTCGCTGATCGTGGCGCGGATCAATTTCGTTCTGTTTGACCACCTGCTGCACATCCATACCAACCTTCACGCCGTCGGCGTCATCAACAGGCTGGCGATCACGGCATTTGCGGCAGTGACCTTGGCCGGCCGTCCGCGCCTTTTTCTAGGATGGCTTGGATGCGATCTTCTTGGCTGGTTGGGGCAAGTCATTCCGGAACAGACTGTCGATGCGGCGGTGGTCTATGCCTTGCTGAGCTACTTGAGTGGAGCTCTGGTCATGGCGGCGATAAATCTGGCGGTAGGACGGACGAGCCGCGCCGCCTTCATGCTGGCGGATTCGCTGGACGCAGAGCGTGCCCGGAACGAGGAGTTGGTGCTCAACATGCTGCCGCCAACAGCGGTTGAGCGTATTCGCACCGGTCAGATGGTTGCCGATTCCTATGCCGATGCCAGCGTCATCTTCATCGACATGGTCGGCTTTTCGAAGCTGACGAAGCGAGTTTCACCGGGACATCTGGTTGAACTGCTCAATAGCTTCTTCAACCATGCCGATGCCTGCGCGCGCGAGTTCGGGGTGGAGAAGGTCAAGACGGTTGGTGACGCCTACCTTGCCATTGCCGGGGGCAATGTGCCGAGCGGGAACAGCGCCGATGCGGCAATCGCCTTTGCGCGGGCAGTGCTCTCGGGCGTCGAGGAACTGAAACGCGTTGCCGGTGTGGACGAGGTGGGTTTGCGCGCTGGCATCCACTCGGGGCCAGTGGTTGGCGGTGTGATCGGCGCGACCCGAATGGCATACGATTATTGGGGCGACACCGTGAACATCGCGGCGCGACTTGAAGGTATGGCGGCTACGAACGGCATTGCAATCTCGGAAAGCACGTGGCTGCGCGCCAATGACCGTGGCGCGTTCGGCCCGCCGATGATGATGTCGCTGAAAGGCGTTGGCGAGACCTGCGTGTTCCACGCCGTGGTCGACGAAGCTGATCTGAAGCCGCGGGTCGCTGCGGCCTAAGCTTTAGCCGCCACCTGCTTCTCCACCAACGCAATCGCTGTCGCCACTGCCATTTCCTTGGTCAGATTTGATGTATCGAGCAGTGCCGCGCCTTCGGCCTGACGAAGCGGAGCCTCGGCGCGGTTGCGGTCGCGTTCGTCGCGGGCTTCGAGGTCGGCTTCGATCTCGGCGCGCTCCACGTTCTTGCCAAGCTGCTTCATTTCCACCCAGCGGCGCATCGCGCGGGCGCTTACGCTGGCGGTGACAAAGAGCTTGGCGTTGGCGTGGGGGGCGATGACGGTGGCGATGTCGCGGCCGTCGAGGACCGCGCCGCCGGGCTGGTTGGCAAAGGCTTGCTGGCGTTCGAGCAGCGCGGCGCGAACGGCAGGGTGGACTGACACGCGGCCCGGGAAGGCGCAGGCAGCAAGGGCGGCGCCCGCGTCATCCGGGTTGCCTTCGCTCAGAAATACCTGTCGGCCCACGGCGCGATAGAGCAGGCCGGTATCGAGGTGAGGCAACCCGTAATGTGCGGCCAGCGCCCTGGCGATGGTGCCCTTGCCCGAAGCGGTCGGGCCGTCGACAGCGATGATCACGGGTTGGAACTCCGGTTGCGGAAGGCCTTGACCAGCCCCCATATCGCAATTGCCGCCCAGAAAAACTCCAGCACGAACGAGGCGGGGTTCATGTTGAACAGCAGCGAGATCGTCAGCAGCACCGCGCCGAGCAGGTTGACGCCGTGCTGGACGAAGGGGTCGGGGCGGTCCTGCCGGGTGGCATAGCCGTAGGCGAAGATAATGCAGGCGGTGCCGCAGAAGCCGATGATGTTGGCCAGATCGTGACTGGTCAACGCGTCGCGCCCTCCAGCAGGCTTTCGAAGACCGGGAAACTGGTGGCGATGGGGCGGGTGTCGTCAACCTCGACGCCGCGCCTGCTGGCGATGCCGGCAATGGCCATCGACATGGCAATGCGGTGATCGAGGTGGGTGACAACGCTGGCGCCCTCGGCGGTGCCGGGGAGCGGATCGCCGCCGGTGCCATCTATGATCAGGCCATCCTCGGTCTCGGTAACGGTAGCACCGGCCAGTTCCAGTGCGGCGCGCATGGCGCTGATGCGGTCGCTCTCCTTGACGCGCAGTTCCTCGAGACCGGTCGTTACCGTGCGGCCCTTGGCCAGCGCAGCGGCGACGAACAGGATCGGGAATTCGTCGACCATGCTGGGCACCACGGCGGGATCGACGTCGATGCCGGAGAGCAGCGAATGCCGCACGCGCAGGTCAGCCACGGGCTCGCCGCCGACATCGCGACGGTCAAGCTCCTGGATGCTGCCGCCCATCAGGCGCAGCACATCGAACAGCGCAGCGCGCGTGGGGTTGAGGCCGACGTTCTCGACCACGAGGTCTGAGCCTTCGATCAGAAGCGCGGCGACCACGAAGAACGCGGCTGAGGAGGGGTCGCCCGGCACGACGATGTCCTGTGGCTTGAACTCGGCCTCGCCCCGCACCTTGATTAGGCGCGCGCCGTCATCGGCGATGTCGACCGTCAGCTCGGCGCCGAAGCCGCGCAGCATGCGTTCGGAATGGTCGCGCGTGGGGATCGGCTCGATCACCGTGGTGATGCCGGGGGTGTTGAGGCCTGCGAGAAGGATCGCGCTCTTCACCTGCGCCGAGGCTACGGGCAGTCGGTATTCGATCGGGACTGCGGGCGAGATGCCGCGCAGCGTGAGCGGCAGGCGGCCGCCGGGGCTCGCGGTGAATTCCGCACCCATGGTCGAGAGCGGATCGATCACGCGCCCCATCGGGCGCTTGGACAGCGATGCGTCGCCCACGAATGTCGCGGTGATCGGATGCGTGGCGACAAGGCCCATGAGCAGGCGAGTCGAGGTGCCGGAATTGCCCATGTCGAGCGCGGCCTGAGGCTGCAGCAGGCCGCCGACGCCGACGCCATGGACGTGCCACATGCCATCGGCATCGCGCTCGATCGTCGCACCCATCGCGCGCATGGCAGCAGCGGTCGAGAGCACGTCCTCGCCTTCGAGCAGCCCTGTCACTCGCGTCTCGCCCACGGCCAATGCGCCGAGCATGATCGAGCGGTGGCTGATCGACTTGTCGCCGGGCACGCGTATCCGGCCCTTGAGCGGTCCGTTGGCAGTGAAGCGGCGGGGGCGCATCTGCGCCGGATCGTGAGAGGACACGGAATCTCTACTTTCGAAGCGGGGAGGGCTGATAAAGCGCGCGGCTTTTGACAGCAGCGCGCCGCTATGGCAAGGCGCGCGCTCTCTTGATTCCGCGCACGAGCGGACCCATCAAGCGTGCAGTTCTCCGCCCGGCGATGTTTTGTCCTGCCGGGCCAGTCTTGAGGAAGTTTCATGGTCAAGCCGGAATGGGGCGCCAAGCACAGCTGTCCGAAGTGCGGCACTCGCTTCTACGATCTGGGCAATGCCGACCCGATCACCTGCGTCGAGTGCAAGTACACCTGGACCGCCGAGCCGGTGCTCAAATCGAAGCAGCCGATCCCGTACGAGGAGATCCAGAAGGACAAGGTTGATGTCGCACCTGACGTCGATCTGGCCGACGAGGATCTCGACATCGATGAGGACGGTGATTCGCCGGACAACGACGTCGATCTCGGCGGCGACGATGATCTTGGCGTTGCCGGTCACGACGGCGACGACGACGAAGTGTAATGGTTTCGGGGCCGGTTTTCGGACCGGCTCCAAAAAATTTCCGGGGGCGATTTTTTCGTCTTGCCAGCCAAGGCAACCTCCCTTAGAGGCGCGGCTCCCGGCGAGAGACACCGCCGGAACGGTTCGCCTCCCAGGGCGAGCCTGATGGGAAATGGGGCCTTAGCTCAGCTGGGAGAGCGCCTGCATGGCATGCAGGAGGTCAGCGGTTCGATCCCGCTAGGCTCCACCATCCCCTCCTTGAAAGGCCGCCTCCGGGCGGCCTTTTGCGTTGGTGCGCGTAGCATCTGAGGTGGGTGATGTGATCAGCCTGTCGCGCCGCGATTGACGAAGATCACAGCCTTGCTAGCCTCCGGTCACCTAAAGGGCCGCACAAGTCACATTGCCGGAAAGACCTGTCATGCGCCGCGCGCCAAAGCCTCTTGCCATTTCCTGCCGTATTGCGGCGACTCTCGCAGCCATGGCCCTGGTCGGTGGCCAGGCCTCGGCGCAGTTTGGCGGCTTCAGCATTCCGTCTATTCCGCGCAGTTCGTCGTCCTCGCAAAAAAGCGCGGACGGCTGCCCCAAGGGAAAGAGCAAGAGTGCCGGGTCTTCGATTCTTGGCGGGCTGATCGGACAGGGCGTGGGGCGGGCCGCAAGTTCCGCAGGTGTCGGCAGCTACTTCCCTTCGGCCGAGTTCGCCGACACGCTGACAAACGCGATTGCCTGCCGTCTCGATCCCGAGGAGCAGAAGCAGGCAGCCGAAGCCACGGTTGAAGCGACGCGGGGCGAAGAGGTTGGCAGCACCTCGTCGTGGACGTCGAACACCCGCGAGAATGTGTCGGGCACTTCGACGATCACCGCGCGCAATGATGAGCTGGCATCGAACGGAGCAGTCGGCCGCCAGTGCATAACCGTGACCGACGTCATCATCGTCAACGGTGAGGAGACGACTGCCAACAAGCGCATGTGCCGCGCTCCGGGTTCCGCACGCTATTCGCTGGCGGCCTGATGCGGCTGGCTTTCCCGTTTCTGGCCCTGCTGCTGGCCACAGGGGCAACAAAGCCGGTCGCGATGGACCCCAGGAACCCGACATGCCCTGAGAAACCGGAATGGGGCCTTGCCCAGGCCATGACGCTGACCCCTGTCGACAAGGGCGGCAAGCGTGTGCTGATTGCCGACGGCATCATCGATTCGCGTTTGCCTGAACGCCTGAAAGCAGCGATCGACGCCGACGAGCGGATCGAGGAGGTCTGGCTGAAATCCCGAGGGGGAGATGCCGCTGCCGGCAATCGCGCGGGGAAGGTGATTCGGTCCTATCCCGGCATGGTCACCCGCATTCCTGCGGGATGGACCTGCTTTTCGGCCTGCAATTTCGTGTTCATGGGTGGCGATCGCCGGTTTGTGGAGCCCGGTGGGATGTTCATGGTCCACATGTTCACCCACACCGGCGACCGGGATGTGATCGAGATATCGGTCGATGAAGGCACCGAGGAGACCACTCGGTTGATCGGCGAGATCGAACAGGCCAGCGCCTTGTTGGCAAGCGAGGACAACGATTTCCTGATCCGCATGGGCATCAGCCGAAAGCTGCTGACCGAGGTGATGTACAAGCAGCAGGCCGTGGCGACGAAGGAGAACCCTTCGACGCGCTACTGCCTGAGCCAGGATGAGGTGCGCAAGTACAACGTCGTCCCGGTGGAGCGGCCGGCGGGCTGAATCTGCAATGCCGCGTCCCCGGTCGGGCGAGGGCACGGAATTCCGAGGTTACTTCTTCAGCCCGATCTCGCGCAGTCGTTCCTGCAGGTAATCATCGGCCGTGATCGAAACCGGGTAGCGGTCGGGGTTTTCCGGGGTGATGCACTGGTCCAGCGTCTTGAAGGGGAAGTCGCTGCGCAGGTGCAGGAAGAAAGGCATCGAATAGCGGCTGTGGCGGGCGCGCTCGCCTTCGGGATTTCGCACGCGATGCGTCGTCGAGGGCAGGACGTGGTTTGTCAGGCGCTGCAGCATGTCGCCGATGTTGACCACCAGCGCGCCTTCAGGTGGCGAGACGCCAATCCATTCGCCCTGCTTCGTCAGCAGTTCAAGGCCTGCTTCCTCTGCGCCCAGCAGCAGCGTGATCAGGTTTATGTCCTCGTGCGCACCAGCGCGAATTGCGCCCGGTTCGGCATCGGCGGGCAGGGGGGGATAGTGCAGCAGGCGCATGACCGAGTTGCCATCCTCGATCGCCGGGTCGAACCAGTGCTCGTCAAGCCCCAGCCACACCGCAATGCGCGACAGGATGCGCGCGCCGACGCGGTCGAACTCCGCATAGAGCGCTTCGAAAGTCTCGTGGAAGCCTGCGGGGCGGGTCGGCCAGACGTTGGGAAACATCGACATCGCGGCAAGCGGATGGTCTGCTGGCAGATCACGGCCGACGTGCCAGAATTCCTTGAGGTCATGGCGCTTGGCGCCCTTGGCGATCTCGGTGCCGAACGGTGTGTAGCCGCGTGCGCCGCCGAGTCCATCGATGTGGTAGCTGCGCTTTTCATCCTCGGGCAGGGCAAAGAATTCGGCAGTGAGCGCCCAGGCGCGTGCGATCAGGTCGGCATCGATACCGTGGTCACGCACCATGGCAAAGCCGAAGCTCTGGAAGGATTCGCCAAGGTCACGGGAAAGCGTTGCGGGCTCGCTGTTCAGCGAGATCACCGGCAGGGTTTGCAGGGGCATGGTGTTCCAGTTCGGAAAATTGTCGCTATGGAAACCGCCTGTAACGGGATTCGCGTGGGGTTTCATGACCAAAATCAACATAACCGACACGACTGGCCGCAACCTGTGGCTGATGAAGTCCGAACCGGACGTCTACGGCTGGGATGATCTTGTTGCCGAGGGCGAGGGGACGTGGGACGGCGTGCGCAACCACCTCGCCGCGCGCAACCTTCGCACGATGCAGGCAGGTGACCTGGCGTTTTTCTATCATTCCAACATCGGTGTCGAGGTGGTTGGCGTGATCGTGATCAGCGAGGGCGGTCTGACTGATCCTACCGATCCAGAAGGCAAGTGGGCGGCGGTGAAGGTTAAGCCGGTCGAGAAGCTGCCGCAGACAGTGACCCTGAAGCAGATAAAGGCCACGCCGGAACTTCAGGAGATGGATCTGATCCGGCTTTCGCGCCTTTCCGTGGGTGCCGTGCGACCAGTCGAATGGAACCTTATCCTGCGCATGGCAGGAGTGCTCTAAGCCGGAACCGCGGCGGATTCAGTGCGTATTGATCTTCGTGAAGGCGATGCAACTTCGCCGTAAATTCAAGGAGATCAAAGATGGGTGAGCTGACCGATCGCGCCAAGGGCCTTGCCAACGAAGCCATTGGCAACACCAAGCAGGCAGCGGGCAAGGCAACCGACAATGCCAGCCTCCATGGTGAAGGCGTGGCGCAGGAGCGCAAGGGTGAAGCGCAACAGGCGGCCGGGAAGGTCAAGGGCGCACTCGGCGACGACGTCTGATTCAATTCAGGACCAGTTTTTGACCGGCAGGCCGGTCACCGGAGGCCGTCCCGGATGGGGCGGCCTCTTTCTGTGTGCGCCAGACTGTCCCGAACAGGCACGACTGCAAAAAGCGCAGAATGCCGGGATACCGAAGGGTGAAAAAAGCGTTAAGATCAGGTCATGACCATGTCGCCCAGCACCGCCTATGGCACCGCACGCCACCCGTTCCGCGCCCAGTTGCCGCGGCACGCGTTGCGCGAGTTGCCGCGCCATGAGCCGGAAGTGCTGGCGGCGATGAAGCGGGCAGAGGCTCTGCTGCGCGAGGCAGACATACGGTCTGAACCAGTCAACCTGCGGCGCATATCCATGCAGGATATCCGCGATTTCCTGATCGCCTATTGCGCCTGCTTCCTGGCAATCATGGTGTTTATCGCCTGATCAGACTGCCTTGGCAGCCTTCTCCGCGCGGTACAGCAGATAGCCGAGCCAGGCCGAGACCACGCACATCGCTGCGCCGAGCAGCAACTGGTCGACAATGGCGACCCCTGCTGCGCTGAGGCCAACCGCGAGCAGCGACCCCACCACCATGGCTCCTGAATTAACGATGTTATTGGCAGCGATCGTGCGGGCTGTCTCGGACTTGTCGACCACGGTCGTCAGGAATGCGTAGAGCGGCACGACGAACATGCCGCCTGCCACTGCGATGCCGAGCAGGCAAAGCAGCAGGGGGATGGCGAGGGGCTGAGCGATGAAGGTGGCAACGTCCATCAATGGCATGCCGGGATGTGCGGGCCAGTAATCGCAAACCTGATGGAACGCGGCGATGAACAGGCCCATCACGATCACCGACGCGGGCGAATAACGCGCCGAGACGGTCCCCTTGAGCAGCGCGTTGATCGACATCGAACCGATGGCAATGCCGATCGAGAACATCACCAGAAAGAGGCTTGCCACCTCCTTGCTGGCAGAAAGCACGTTCTTGGCAAGGGGCGGAAACTGGATGAACAGCACGGTGCCGACGGTCCAGAAGAAGCTGATCGCCACGATCGCCATGAACACCTGTCGGTGCCGCGTCGTGTTGCGGATCAGTCTCCACGATGACGTGAAGACGTTGAAATCGATCTTCTGTGCCTCGATCATCGGCGGGGCAGGGGGGACCTGTCGACCGGAGAAGTAGCCGATGAGCGCCGTCACGACTACGCCACCTGCCGCCACTTCCACCGGAATCCAGCCTGCCAGGATCGTGCCGGCGAGGATGGCGATATAGGTGCCTGCCTCGACGAGCCCGGTGCCTGCCAGAACCTCGCCGTCATGGAGATGCTGCGGCAGGATGGCGTACTTGATCGGGCCGAAGAACGTGGAATGCACGCCCATTGCCAGCAGGGCGGCAAGCATCAGCGGAATCGCCACCTGTTCGACTTCAAGCCCCAGCCAGGCCAGGACAAGGCCCGTCCCACCGACAAGCATGATCGCGATCTCACACGCTTTCACGACGCGGATGATCTTTGCCTTGTCACGCATGTCGGCCAACTGGCCTGCCAAGGCTGAGAGCAGGAAGAAGGGCAGGATGAACAGGCCCGAAGCGATGGCGGAGAAGCGCGCTTCGGCAGCTTCCGAATTGTAGACGCTGTACACCACGTACAGGACCATCGCGTTCTTGTAGAGATTGTCGTTGAAGGCCCCCAGCAGCTGGGTGACGAACAGCGGCAGGAAACGGCGCGTGCGCACCAGATGCGTCGATGTTGTCATGAACCCTTTGCCGACATCTCTTCTTGAGCGCACCCTTAGCCCGGTGAGGATTGCGGGCAAGAGGTTTTGCGGCGGCTGTCTTAAGCGGTGAATGTTGCGATTCCGTTTGGCGCGAATGCAGGCTATGCCTTTTCCATGCTGACGTTGCCCAATCTGCTCACCCTGTCACGGATCGTTACGGTGCCCTTGCTGGCAGCGCTGCTTTGGTGGCCGGAGTGGCGCCTTGGCTATGGGCTCGCCTTTGGCGTCTATTGCCTGATGGGGATCACCGATTATTTCGACGGCTATCTCGCTCGCGCCCAAGGGACCGTCAGCAAGCTGGGCGTCTTCCTGGATCCGATAGCCGACAAGATCATGGTCGCTGCCGTTATCCTGGTGCTGACAGCGCAGGGCGTGCTGCGCGGACCGTACGTTGGCGACATGCACGTGATCGCCGGATTGGTGATTCTGCTGCGGGAGATCGCGGTGTCTGGTTTGCGGGAGTTTCTCGGGGGCCTGCGTGTCTCCGTGCCGGTCAGCCGCCTCGCCAAATGGAAGACGACTTTCCAGATGATCTCGCTCGGCGCGTTGATCCTCGGTCAGGCCCTGCCCGATTGGCTGGTGACAGCTGGAGGTTTGACGGTGAACGTCCCGCATACCGTTGGCCTCACCACGCTGTGGGGCGCAGCGGTGCTGACCGTGGTCACGGGCTGGGACTACTTGCGCGTCGGCCTCAAGCACATGGATTGAGCGCGCTTGCGGTTTTGGATAGCGGCAGTTAAATGAGCGCTACTGGATGTCCGGGGCGATGCAACCTCCCGGTCAGGCGTTCTGCCATGGCAGAAGCCCAAGCGTTGCCTGCACGGCCCGCTTTGCGGGCCGCAGGTAGTTGGGCTGATCATGAGTGAACGTACAGATTTGCTGAATAAACCCGATTTCTCCGAGCTGGTTCGCGTGGGCGCGCGGATCGGCTGCCTCAGTTTCGGCGGTCCGGCCGGACAGATCGCCCTGATGCATCGCGAACTGGTGGACGAACGCCGCTGGGTCAGCGAGGACCAGTTCCTGCACGCGCTGAATTTCTGCCATCTTCTGCCTGGCCCGGAAGCGCAGCAGCTGGCGACGTGGATCGGCTGGAAGCTGCACGGCAATCGCGGTGGGCTGGCCATGGGGCTGCTCTTCGTCCTGCCGGGGGCCGCGGTGATTCTCGCCCTGTCGATGCTCTATGCGGCCGCGGCAGGTCTTGGCTGGTTTTCCGCACTGTTTCTCGGCATCAAGGCGGCCGTTCTGGCGATTGTCGTGCAGGCGCTCCTGCGGATTGCCGGGCGGGCGCTTGGCACGCCGGCCAAGAAGATCATAGCGCTCGCGGCCTTCATCGGGCTGGCGGTATTTGCCGTACCGTTCCCTGCGGTCGTTCTCGGAGCAGGGGCACTCGGCATGGTGATCGCAGCGCGGCGACCCGACATGCTCGGGGTCAAGTCCAGCGCGCCGGTTGACACCAGCGGGCCGCGCCCCTGGGGTGCCACAATGCGCGCCATTGCCGTTGGCGCGATGATCTGGGCATTGCCCTTGGCCTTGGTGCTGACAACTCTGGGCGCCGACCACGTGCTGTGGAAGATCGGCGTGTTCTTTTCCCAGCTGGCAGTCGTGACCTTCGGCGGGGCCTATGCCGTGCTTGCCTACATGGCGCAGCAGGCGGTCGACGGGTTCGGCTGGCTGCGGCCCGGTGAAATGGCCGATGGACTGGGCCTTGCCGAAACGACGCCCGGGCCGCTGATCATGGTTACGCAGTTCGTGGGCTACCTTGCCGCGTTTCGCGCGCCAGAGCCGTTCGGCCCCTACCTTGCCGGACTCCTGGGCGCAATCCTGACGACTTGGGTGACCTTCGTGCCTTGCTTCATGTGGATATTCGCGTTCAGCCCTTGGTTGGACCGGCTGGAGAATGCGCCGCGTCTGAAGGGTGGATTGGCGGCTATCACGGCGGCCGTGGTGGGCGTGATAGCGAACCTGACGCTGTGGTTTGCCCTGCACGTCCTGTTCGCGCGTCTTACGCCGACTAGCTTGGGGGCCATCATGCTGGATCTGCCCGACCTAGCTTCCCTTGACTGGAGAGTGCTGGTCATCGCGCTTGGAAGCGCGGTGATGATCTTTCGTCTGCGCCTGGGCATCATCACGACGCTTGGTGTCTGCGCGTTGGCGGGTCTCGTGCTAGCGGGAATTTAGAGCGCTCAACCCGCCCGGAGTTCCTGCGCCAGCATGTGGAACTCCTCGGCGCGGGGGCTGTTGCGGCGCCAGACCAACGCAATGTCGCGCCAAGCGTGGTCGGCCTTCAGCGGGCGGGCGACGATCTGGGTATCGTGCAGGATGCCCGCATCGATCGCCATCTGTGGCAGCATGGTGAGGCCAAGCCCGTTGTCGACCATCTGCACCAGCGTGTGGAGCGATGTGCCGATCATCGTGGCACTGGCGCGCATTTCGGGGCGGTTGCAGGCGGCCAGTGCGTGCTCTTTTAGGCAGTGGCCGTCTTCGAGCAGGAGCAGGCGGTTCTCGTCGATCAGGTCTGCGGTGATCGTTGCAGGCGGATCGCGCGGATCGTCCTTGGGGAAGGCGACCAGCAATTCGTCCTTGAACAGGACTTCGGTTTCGACTTCGCCAGTGGCGTAGGGGAGGGCCAGCAGCACGCAGTCAGCCCGGCCATGGTGGAGCGATTCGATTGCCGCGGCGCTCGGCTCCTCGCGCAGGAACAGCTTGAGCTGCGGGCGCTCCTTGCGCAGGCGCGGCAGTATGCGCGGCAGCAGGAACGGCGCGATCGTCGGGATCACGCTCATGCGCAACTCGCCGGCGAGGGGCGCGCCGTGGCTCTGCACCAGTTCGGAAAGCTCCTCGGCCTCGCGCAGCAGACGATGCGCCTTGGCCACCACCTGATTTCCCAGCGGCGTGAAGCGGACCACGCGGCGAGTGCGTTCGACCAGCACGACGCCCAGCAGCGATTCCAGCTCGCGCAGACCGGCTGACAGCGTCGATTGCGAGACGAAGCACGAGTCCGCCGCACGCCCGAAATGCCCATGCTCGTGCAAGGCCACGAGGTACTGCAATTGCTTGAGCGTGGGCAGGTATGTGCTCATCTTGATCTATTCGTCCACGTGAACGACGACTTCGGGCTTATCTGCGGAACCGCCGATATCGTCGATATGCGCCATCTTGAGCCGGCCGTTCACCACCGCGAACGCCAGCTTGCCCTCTACCAGTTCAAGGGCGTCGCGACCGAACTGTTCGAAGCGCCAGCCTTCGAGGATCGGCAGGTTCTTGCGCTGACCAGCTGCAAGCAGTTCGAGATCGTCCGTCCGCGCGAGGAGGCGCGCAGCGATATCGATCTCGCGGCTGCGGATCTTGAGCAGGAGCTTGAGCAGATCTGCGACCAGCGCGCCTTCCTTGCCGAGCGGGGCGCCGCGGGGCGCCTTGGGCGGCATCTCGGCGTCGGTCAGGGGCTTGGATTCGGCCAGCGTCTGCATCAGTCGGCGCCCGATGTCGTTATCCTTCCATCCCGTCGAGAGCCCGCGCACCTTGGCAAGGTCCTGCTGCTCCTTGGGCGGGTGGCTGGCGATATCCGCCAGCGTTTCATCGCGCATGATGCGGCCGCGCGGGATGTTCTTGTCCATCGCCTCGCGCTCGCGCCATGCAGCCAGCGCCTTGAGCCGACCAAGCACGGCCGGGTTGCGGCTGGGCGCGCGGATCTTCTGCCAGACGGTGTCCATGTCGGTCCGGTAATTCTCCGGATCGGCGAGCTTCTCCATCTCGATGTCCAGCCACTCGCCACGACCGGTCTTGATCAGGCGTTTGAGCAGCTTGGGGAAGATCTTGGACAGATGGGTGACGTCGCCGATGGCATATTCGATCTGTCGGTCGGTCAGCGGACGGCGCGACCAGTCGGTGAAGCGGGCGCCCTTGTCGATCGAGAAGCCGAGCCAGGATTCGACGAGGTTGGAATAGCCGATCTGTTCCGACTGGCTGACCGCCATCATTGCGATCTGCGTGTCGAAGATGGGATGAGGTGTCTTGCCGGTGAGGTTGTAGATGATCTCCACGTCCTGTCCGCCAGCGTGGAAGACCTTGAGTACATCCTCGTTGTCCACCAGCAGGTCGAGCAGCGGCGTCATGTCCAGCCCAGGCGCCAGCGGATCGATCGCTGCGGCTTCCTTGTCATCGGCGATCTGCACCAGGCACAGTTCCGGCCAGTAGGTGTTCTCGCGCATGAATTCGGTGTCGACCGTGATGAAATCGGCTTTTGCCAGACGCTCGCACAAGTCAGCCAGAGCGTCGGTCGTCGTGATCAGGGGATGTATCTTCATCGGTCTTTTCTGTATGGCGCGCCGGTAAGGGCGACCCGGTGGTGCTCCCGTCAGGGAGCGCGGCTTGACAAAAGCGCGGCCATCGCCTGTTAGCCGCCCATTCCCCCTGCCCGATTGCAGACCGATTGGAAAGAGTTTCGATGCACCTTTACCGTTCCCATACCTGCGGCGCCCTCACGCGCGGTGATGTCGGGCAGACCGTCCGCCTTTCGGGCTGGGTGCACCGCAAGCGCGATCACGGCGGCGTGCTGTTCGTCGACCTGCGCGACCACTATGGCATGACGCAGATCGTCGCCGATGCCGACAGCCCGGCGCTGCCGATCCTGGAAGCGCTGCGCGTGGAATCGGTCGTCACCATCGACGGGGAGGTCAAGGCGCGCTCGGAAGGCACTATCAATGCCAACCTGCCGACCGGCGAGATCGAAGTCTTCGCGCGTGGTGCAACCGTGCTTTCCGCCGCCGAGGAATTGCCGATGCCGGTGGCTGGCGAGCAGGAGTACCCTGAAGACATTCGCTTGCGCTATCGCTTCCTCGACCTGCGCCGCGAGACGCTGCACGCAAACATCGTCACGCGCACCAAGGTCATCTCGGACATGCGCCGCCGCATGGAAGGCGCAGGGTTCACGGAATACTCGACGCCGATCCTCACCGCATCCTCGCCCGAAGGTGCGCGCGACTTCCTCGTGCCGAGCCGCATCCATCCCGGCAAGTTCTATGCACTGCCGCAGGCGCCGCAGCAGTACAAGCAGCTGCTGATGGTGGCGGGCTTCGACCGCTATTTCCAGATCGCTCCCTGCTTCCGCGACGAGGATCCGCGCGCCGACCGTCTGCCGGGCGAATTCTACCAGCTGGACCTCGAGATGAGCTTCGTGACCCAGGAAGAGGTCTGGGAGACGATGGAGCCGGTCATCGGCGGCGTATTCGAAGCATTTGCCAACGGACGCTCGGTGACGCCGACTGGCAGCTTTCCGCGCATTCCCTATGCCGAAGCGATGCTCAAGTACGGTTCGGACAAGCCGGATCTGCGCAACCCGATCATCATCTCGGATGTTTCGGAAGAATTCACCCAGTCGGGCTTTGGCCTGTTCGAGAAGATCGTCGGCACCGGTGGCGTCGTGCGTCTGATCCCGGCACCGGGCACGGCAGACAAGAGCCGCAAGTTCTTCGACGACATGAATGACTGGGCGCGGTCCGAAGGTCACGCAGGTCTGGGCTATGTCACTCGCAAGGGTGGCGAATTTGGCGGGCCGATCGCCAAGAACCACGGCGCCGACAAGATGGCCGCGCTGTTCGACAAGCTCGGTCTCGGCCCGGATGATGGCTGCTTCTTCGCTGCCGGCAAGGAGGGCCAGGCCGCCAAGCTTGCCGGTGCCGCCCGCACCCGCGTCGCCGATCAGCTTGGCTTGATCGACAAGGACCGGTTCGAGCTGTGCTGGATCGTCGACTTTCCGTTCTACGAGTGGGATGAGGAGAACAAGAAGGTCGAGTTCAGCCACAACCCGTTCTCGATGCCGCAGGGCGGGATCGAGGCGCTGAACACCCAGGACCCGCTGACGATCAACGCCTTCCAGTACGACCTCGTCTGCAACGGCTTCGAGATTGCTTCGGGTTCGATCCGCAACCAGTCGCCCGAAACGATGGTCAAGGCATTCGAGATCGTCGGTCTGTCCAAGGCTGACGTGGAAGAGCGCTTCGGCGGCCTCTATCGCGCCTTCCAGTATGGCGCGCCCCCGCACGGTGGGATGGCCGCAGGCGTCGATCGCATCGTCATGCTGATCTGCGGTGCGCAGAATCTGCGCGAGATCACGCTGTTCCCGATGAACCAGCGCGCCGAGGATCTGCTTATGGGTGCACCGTCTCCTGCCGCACTCAAGCAGCTGCGCGAGCTGAACATCCGCGTCGTCGAGCAGACAAAAGGCTGAGACGGACAGGGCGTGCGCTGAGGTGATCCACAGCGCGCCTCTTGCCAGCGCCCTTTGCGTTGATTAGGGCGAAGTCCGAAACAGATAACCAACCGCTTTCCTTCGAAGGGGCATTTCATGAGCGATACCGCCGACCGCGTTAAGAAGATCGTTGTCGAGCACCTCGGCGTCGAGGCTGACAAGGTCACCGAAGAAGCCAGCTTCATCGACGATCTGGGCGCTGACTCGCTCGACATCGTTGAGCTGGTGATGGCGTTCGAAGAAGAATTCGGCGTCGAGATCCCCGACGATGCGGCCGAGAAGATCTCGACTGTTTCGGACGCGATCAAGTACATCGACGAAAACAAGGGCTGATCGCCCACATCCCCCTATTGCCCTGAGCGTGTCGAAGGGCTGCCAAGGCACTCGATGTCGGGCAGGGGAGGACTTCGGCAGGCTCAGCCCTAATTCAGGGGCTGGGCCTGTTTGCTTATTTTCCGGAGATTTCAATGCGTCGTGTCGTCGTAACCGGACTTGGCCTCGTCACCCCGCTGGGCGCAGACGTGGATACCGTGTGGAAGAACCTGCTCGCCGGCAAGAGCGGCGCGGGCCTGATTACCAAGTTCGACACCAGCGACCAGAAGTGCAAGATCGCCTGCGAGGTAAAGCCTGCTGACCACGAATACGGCTTTGATGCCGGAAAGCGTGTCGATCACAAGATCCAGCGTCAGGTCGATCCATTCATCGTGTTCGGCATCGATGCCGCTGGACAGGCGCTCGAAGACGCAGGCCTTGCCGACATGGACGACGATCTCAAGATGCGCACCGGCTGCTCGATCGGTTCGGGCATCGGTGGCCTTCCGGGCATCGAAAGCGAATCGATTGTCCTGCACGAGAAGGGCCCGGGCCGCGTCTCTCCGCACTTCGTCCACGGCCGCCTGATCAACCTGATCTCCGGACAGGTTTCGATCAAGTATGGCCTGATGGGTCCAAACCACGCTGTGGTCACTGCCTGCTCGACCGGCGCGCACTCGATCGGCGATGCCGCGCGCATGATCAAGGACGGCGATGCCGACGTGATGCTGGCAGGTGGTGCGGAAAGCACCATCAACCCCTTGGGCGTGGCCGGATTCGCGCAGGCGCGCGCACTGAACTGCAGCTACAACGACCGTCCCGAAGAGGCGAGCCGTCCTTACGACAAGGACCGCGATGGCTTCGTGATGGGGGAAGGCGCAGGCGTTGTCGTGCTCGAGGAATACGAGCATGCCAAGGCGCGTGGGGCGAAGATCTACGCCGAAGTCGTCGGTTACGGCCTCTCCGGCGACGCCTACCACGTTACTGCACCCCACCCTGAAGGCAAGGGCGCCGAACTCGCCATGCGCATGGCGATGCGCAAGGCGGGTATGGAGCCGGGCGACATTGATTACGTCAACGCTCACGGCACTTCGACCATGGCCGACACGATCGAACTGGCTGCGGTCAAGCGCGTGCTCGGCGATGATCTTTCGGGCGCTTCGATGAGCAGCACCAAGTCGGCCATCGGCCACCTGCTTGGCGGTGCCGGCGCGGTCGAGACGATATTTTGCATCCTCGCCATCCGCGACCAGATCGTTCCGCCGACGCTTAACCTGCATAACCCCGACGAAGGCACCGAGGGCGTAGACCTTGTCCCGCTCAAGGCACGCCAGCGCAAGGTGCGTGCGGCACTGAACAATTCGTTCGGTTTTGGCGGCACCAATGCCAGCGTGATCGTCAAGGCGATCGAAGACTAAGGACGCAAGCGATGGCCCGCCGTCGTCCATCCCGGCTGCCGTTGCTTGCGGCAGCCGTCATCTTGCTTGCTCTCGCCGGCTGGCTCGTGGGTGGCTGGTACGCTTCCGGCCCCCTTGAGCAGCAGATCGAATTTGATGTTGGCGAAGGCGAGGGCCTGAGTGCTCTGGCTGACGATCTGCAAGGGCAGGGTGCGATCGGCTCGGCCACACTGTTCAAGTTGCGGGCGAAGCTGCTTGGCGGAGGCACCGACATCAAGGCAGGCTCGTTCCTGATTCCCAGACGGGCCAGCGAAGCGACCGTTCTTGAGATACTCAAGGGTGACAAGGTCATCCGCCGCCTGATTACCGTTCCCGAGGGCATGCCATCTATCCTGGTCGCGGAGCGTCTGTCAGCCAACAAGGACCTGACTGGCGAGATCTCAGCTCCCGAGGAAGGCTCGGTCCTGCCGGACAGCTACGACTGGCAGAAGGGCGAACCACGTGCCGCAGTGCTCAAGCGCATGCAGGCAGCAATGGACAAGACGCTGGCCGAGCTTTGGGCAAAGCGCAGCCCCCGCACCGTTGCCAAGACGCCACAGGAGGCTCTGATCCTCGCCTCCATCGTCGAGAAGGAAACTGGCAAGCCCGAGGAGCGCCGCATGGTGGCCGGGCTTTACTCCAATCGCCTGCGCAAGGGCATGCTGCTTCAGGCCGATCCGACGATCATCTACCCTATCACCAAGGGCAAGCCGCTCGGGCGGCGCATTCGCCAGTCCGAAATCCAGGCCGTGAACGGATACAACACCTACACGATGGTTGGACTGCCGAAAGGCCCGATCACCAATCCGGGACGGGATTCGATTGCCGCGGTGCTTGATCCTGCCGAAACGGAAGCATTATTCATGGTTGCCGATGGGACCGGTGGTCACGTTTTCGCAGACACCTTGCAACAGCATAATGCCAATGTTGCCAAATGGTTCGCGCTGCGCAAGGCGCGCGGCGACTTGTGACCTGGAACCGATTCGGCAGGATTTCCGATAATCGCAGGTTCTTCCATTATTAAGTAACATCGCTTAAACCTCTGCCCCGGAGGCACGGGAGGAGCTTGCTTCTCCAGTATCCAGGGAACATTCCGGCTGTGCCGGGCAGCGGACGCGTGCCGCCGTCTCGACTTTGCCGAATGTTCCCACTTCTCCATTTTTCTTGAAATCGCTGTGAATGCTGCTCAGGCAGATGCGGTGGTATCGCATCTCTCCCGAACAGCCCCGCTGGTGGTGACAGCTAGCCTGCCGCCAGAACTGCAGGCCCGGTTCGACCGTCTGCGCCGCGCCCACTTCCCCGCGGAGCGCAACTGGATCTCCGCCCATGTCACGCTGTTCCATTCGCTGCCGGCGCAGGTTGAGGCGGAGGCGCGCGATCTGCTGTCTCGGATGGCGAGCGCCACGCCCCCGGTCGATGCGCAGTTGCGGCGCGTCATGGATCTTGGCACGGGCACCGCGTTCCTGATCGAAAGTCCTGCAATGATCGCCCTGCGCGATTCTATTGCCGAGCACTTTCATGGAATGCTGACGGTGCAGGACAGCCATCGCCCCCGTCTCCACGTGACCATTCAGAACAAGGTCTCGCAAGGCGAAGCGCGTGCATTGCAAGAACTGCTGGTGCGCAATTTCGAGCCGTCCCGCTTTGCCTTTGCGGGGCTGGCGCTACACCGCTATCTGGGCGGACCATGGGAAGCGATCGGACGCTGGCCGTTTCGTGCGGCCCTTCAGCACAAGCCCCGAAAGATAAGGACAGTCACATGACCGCCCCAGACTGGTTCGACAAGGGCCGGAAGCATGTGTGGCTCCCGTACACCCAGATGCAGACTGCCAAAGCTCCCCTGCCGGTGGCATCTGCGGCCGGTACTCGGCTTCGTCTCTCCGACGGAAGGGAGCTGATAGACGGCATTTCCAGCTGGTGGGCCTGTGTTCATGGCTACCGCCACCCGCATATCGAGGATGCGGTACGTCGCCAGCTTGAGACGTTGCCCCATGTCATGCTGGGCGGTCTGGCCCATGAGCAGGCTTATACCTTGGCACAACGGCTCGCTGCATTGCTGCCCGGCGATCTGGACCACGTCTTTTTCAGCGACTCCGGTTCGGTCGCAGTCGAAGTCGCAATGAAAATGGCTTCGCAATATTGGCTCAATCGCGGACGGCGCCGAGTGAAGTTCCTCTGCTTCAAGGGCGGCTATCACGGCGATACCTTCGCAACGATGAGCGTTTGCGATCCCGACGAAGGCATGCACAGCCTGTTCAAGGGCGCATTGCTTGAACAGATCGTGGTCAACCTCCCCACGAATGCTGCGCTAGAGGCTGCGCTTGGCGAACTGCTGGAGCAGCATGGCAAGGATCTCGCCGGCATCGTTGTCGAGCCCCTAGTACAGGGTGCGGGCGGCATGGTCTTTCACGATCCGTTTACATTGCAGGCTCTTCGGCGCCTTGCAGATACCCACGAACTCCTGCTGATCTTCGACGAGATTTTCGTGGGGCTTGGACGGCTTGGCGACGCGATGTTTGCCTGTGAGATCGCGGGCGTGCAGCCTGACATTGTCACGTTGTCCAAGGCCTTGACCGGCGGGACGCTGCCACTTGCCGCCACGATCGCCAGTCGCCGTATCCACGAAGGCTTCCTGTCCGACGATCCGATGCATGCTTTGATGCATGGGCCGACCTATATGGGCAATGCCCTGGGTTGTGCAGCGGCCAATGCTTCGCTTGATCTTTTCGAACAGGAACCGCGTCTTGCCCAGGCCCGCGCAATCGGTCGGCAACTTCAGGCGTTGCTCGAACCTGCCCGGGAATTGCCTGGGGTGAGGGACGTGCGCGTGCGCGGTGCGATCGGCGTGATCCAGCTGGATGGTCCTGCGCCCGCCGACCGCCTTTCCGAAAGCTGCATCGCAAGTGGTGTCTGGCTTCGCCCGTTCCGAGATATCCTGTACACCACGCCCCCGCTTGTCGCCCAAGAGGAGGATGTTGCGCACATCGCAAATGCCATGGTTGCGGCTGTCAGCGAATGGAGCGCCGACCGGGCAACGTGAATCGCTGCGGCGCGAGGCGAAAAAGGGTTGCCTAGCACCCGGGTGCTGGCTAAACGGCGCCCCTGCCCAAGAGGCACGCCGCTTTAGCTCAGTTGGTAGAGCACATCATTCGTAATGATGGGGTCACGTGTTCGAGTCACGTAAGCGGCACCATTTCGGTCCAAAAGCCCGAGTCCCTAGCACCGCCGCCTCTACGCCAGAGACGGCGGTGAGGGTGCGCAGCAACTCGGTGCGCGTGCCGCAGATTCGCACATCCGTCTTGCTGTGGACCTCGACCCGCTGGGCCACCGCCCGAATATGGTTTCGCGCATAGGAGCCATCGTCGTGGCGGAGCTTGCGTTTGGCGACCAGCGCGAAGGCGTGAAGGCTCTCGACCGTGATCTCCGGGCTGATCCGCTCAATGTGTGCGACCGCGCGCTCGGCATCGCCTCTGGCCTGGTCGCGGATGGTGGTCAGCTCGGCAATCCGCGCCTTGAGCGACGGATCGCCCATATCGACCAATCCATTCTCGATCGCTTCATAGAGCCGGGAAAGCTTGGTCTCGACCTCAGTCGCGCGCCGTTCCATCTCGGCGACGTGCTGGCGGCGCTCGGTCACCCATTCGTCGCGTCGGGCAATAAGCTGGTCCATCAGCACTTCAAGGCGCGCGGGATCGAGCAGCCGCTTCTCCAGGTGCTCGATCACCGCCTCGTTCAGCCGATCCATCGGAAGCGAGACGCCGGGGCATCCCGTCTTCCCTTTCGTCGCCTTGGTCGCGCAGGTGTAGTAGCGATACTCCTGCCCACTCCGGCTGGTGCCGGTGCGCAGCGTCATCGCGCCACCGCAACAGGCGCAGAAGCAGATGCCCGTCAAGAGCGTCGATCCGCCCACCGCCCGCGGCGGCATCATCTTCGGGCTGCGCGCTTTCAAGGATCGCTGCACGGCCTCGAACTCCGCCACCGTTATGATCGGCGGCACCTCCATGATGGCGTGCTCGGTCTCCGGCTTCGCGCGCCCCTTCTTCACGTCATAGGTGTTGAAGCGGTGCTCGCCGATATAGGTGGTCCGCGTCAGCACCTGATGGACCATGCCCTTGCCCCACCGACCGCCATAGCGCGTGCGGATATTATTCTCATTGAGCCAGCACGCGATCGCCATGACCCCGATCGGCCCGCGCCCATCCGCGCCTTCCAGCGCCAGCCGGAAAATGCGGCGCACCGTTTCGGCGTGGAGCGGATCGATCTCCAGCTTTTTCTTGATCTTCGCGCCGCGCTGCTCGGCCGCGACCGCGCGATAGCCGATCGGAGGACGGGCGCCATTCCAGAAACCCTGCCGGGCGTTTTCGTTCATCGCGCGCAGCGTATGCTTGCCGTTCTCCTTCGACTGATATTCGTCGAACAGCGTCATGATTTTCCGCATCATCTCGCTCATCGGATCATCGCCGAGAATCTGCGTGATGGAGACGAGCTGCACGCCGTTCTTCGCCAGCTTGCGGAGGTAGAACTCGAACTGGAATTGATCGCGGAAAAAGCGCGAGAAGCTATGGACCACGATCACGTCGAAGGGCGACGGCCTTTCCAGCGCCGCGTCGATCATTTCCTGGAAGGCGGGACGGCGATCGTCTGTGCCCGAAACCCCCGGCTCGACAAACTCGGCCGCGACTTCCCAGCCGTTCGAGTGGCAATAGCTCGACGTCTGGCGGCGCTGGTCCGGGATCGACAGATCGCTCTCGGCCGAACGCGGCGACGAGACGCGCAGGTAGAGCGCGGCCCGCAGCGCCGGTTGCACGGCTCCGGTTTCCGAGGGGGCGAGAGCAGCGTTCGTCATCGTTCGACCAATCTTTGAATAGTGTGCATCGGCAGCACGAGGCGTTGGGAATCTGGCAGGCGCACGAAGCCATTGCCTTCGTAGAAGGCTGCCGCGCGATCATTGATGGCGTCCACGACGAGTATCGACGAGCCAGCTGTCGCGGCCGTCGCCCAGACGCGCTCGACGGCATCGGCGATCAGGATCGCCCCAAGGCGTTCGCCCTGCCTCGCTTGCGACACCGCGAGCTGGCCGATCAGCGTCGCGGCGACGAGCGGGTAACGCGGGACATGCTTTCGCGCCGCTGCCGGAATGTCGCCCTGCGCGATGTTGGCCTGACTAAGCGTGTAATAGCCGAGAACCACGCCGGGATTTGCACGCTCGGCGAGAACGAACACACCAGCCGAGCGGCGGCGCATGTCCTGGCCCGCCTGCCTCCGCAAATATCGATCGAGACTGTCGATGCCGCAGGAAAATCCCTCGCGGTCGTGATGCGGCCCCAGCGGCTCGACCTGCAAATCCGCATGCGCCGTCATGATCAGGACGCAACCCGGCGCCGGTGCTCCTGGAGAGCGCGGATCAGCCGCTCGCTGGGCTCGGGCGGATTGATG
Source organism: Novosphingobium sp. CCH12-A3 (assembly GCF_001556015.1). Taxonomy (NCBI): domain Bacteria; kingdom Pseudomonadati; phylum Pseudomonadota; class Alphaproteobacteria; order Sphingomonadales; family Sphingomonadaceae; genus Novosphingobium; species Novosphingobium sp. CCH12-A3. The sequence goes on from NZ_LSIA01000289.1 coordinate 36,274, forward strand.
AGCGCATCGAAGAACGCCGCGCGGTCGCGATCCGACAGCACGAGCGTTTCATGCTCGGCGATCGTTCGCCGCGCCGTGTCGGCTAGCGCTGTCACGCAAAAGTCGCTGACCTTGCGCCGCGTGAGGTGAGCTGCCCGCTCGATCAAATCCTTCGTTTCTTCGTCAATACGGAAGCCGAGCCGCTCGACGCGATTGGCTCTGGCGGACTCCGCTACGGCTTGTTTGCGCGGCATGGGACCGACTCCTGACTTATCCATTTCCGCTACAATGTACGTCACTTTGACGAACATTTCAACCCCTTTCCATTGGCCGTTTTAGGGGAGCGGCCCGAACAGGGCGTCCAGCTCCTCACGAAAAGCGCCTTCGATGACGCGCAACTCGGCATCGCCGATGGGAACCTGCTCGGGCCAGTCGTCGGTAACGACGATCGGCGCGCTGGCGGCATTCTTGCGCGCCGACGCGCGCGTCGGCTGCGGCTGCATGTAATCGTGCAGGTCTTCCAGCCCTTCCGACCAGCCGCGGGGTGCGCGGCGGCGACGTTTGCGAGAGAGTCCCATATTGCTCAAGCTGCCGCGCATCTCTCGGGAATCCAGCAAAATCGCCCTCGGGCGCATACATGCCGGACCCGTAGCAACGGCGGCGGGATTCGGCGCACGGCGGCGCAAGGCGGAAATAGCGAAGTGTAGCGTAGCAAAGATAAGTGCTCACGGCGGGATCGTGGATGCCGTGTGCAGCCCGGTTTGCTATCCTCCCGCGCATGGACTCGCGGACGGACACCGACACCGACACCGACAGAATCGACGAGGCGGTGCTTGCCCTGCTATGGCTCAACCTCAGCACCACCGGCACGGCCTGGAAAGGCTTCGACTGGAGCGCGATGGATCGACTGCACGAACGCGGGCTGATCTCCGATCCTGCGCGCAAGGCAAAGTCGGTGCATCTGACCGACGACGGCATGGCCGAAGCCGAGCGCCTATTCACCGCGCTGTTCGCTCGCCCGTGAATCCTGCCACGCCGACGCGAAAGCCATAACCCAGCCATCGCTGCTGGGTCCGCTGAAATACCGGGTGCAGCATTGTCTCCCGTCCTGCCTGCCCGACCGACCCTCGCGGCCTCCCTCGTGGCTTGATCTGATCGTGTCCACCTGGCGGCGCAACGGCGCCGGGCAGCTTTTTTCCGCCGCCTTCGGCTTTGCAGCGCGAAGCAAAAAAGCGGCCCTTTGGCCGTCCATAGGCCGCAAGCGGTGCGCAGCCGAACGTCCCCGATCTTCGACACGCCACGAGGCCGCGAAGGGCGCGGTCCCGAGTCAAGAAAGGACTGACGACATGATCTGCGGAAACTTCAAAGCGACCGATCGCGGCTTTCACGGCGAAATCCGCTTTTTCGGTCTCAGCGAGAAGGTGGAAATCCTTCGGATCGGCGACAAGGCAAGCGACAAGTCGCCCGACTATCGCATCGTTGCCGCCGACGATGAACGCGTGGAATTCGGTGTGGGCTGGCTCAAGGCCACCAAGGACCAGAAGCCCTACGCTTCGCTCAAACTCAATCCGGTCCTGGCGCCGGACGTTCATCTCCGGCTTGTCTCGACCGAGACAACGGGCAAGTTCGAGCTGAAGGTCGACTGACCGCGGAAGCGTCCCGCCAGCAATGGCGGGGCGCTTCCAGTTTTCCATAAAGGATCTGCGCCGTGCGAAACCGCACCAGCCATTGCATCGGCCTGCCACCGGACGATGCCATACTCGCTACAGGCGCCCGCCCAGCCAGATAACGGTAAGCCCAGGACTCCGCATCCTGGTCGACGGAGGCATCCATGCGCGCAAAGTGCAGGGGAAGCGTCCCACTTCTGCCCCCATTCCTACCTTGCCCGGCGTGTTTTCCACTATGGCCCTAGCCTTGCCGATCCCGCTTTGCCCGAAAATCCGTTCATCTCCCTCCCGGGCTGGTTGCTGATTAGCGCATCTGGCTTTGCCGGGCGCCTCATGCGGGAAGTGGCATAGCCACCAAGCAGAAAACCGGCGCCAGCGCCTACGGTTTCCGCAAGCGGACCCTCCGTTTTTCAGCTTGCCCGCGTCGCCCGCCAAAGCCTGCCTGATGCATCAGCAACGCCAGCACACAGGAGGCAGACATGAAAAAGGATTGGGCAAAGATTCGCAGGATCAACAAGGCCAGGGCCGACCGGAAGATGGCCGCCGAGCAGGCCAAGCCGGAATGGGAACGGAAGTGGGAAGCGCGCGAACTGGCACGCGCCCACGGATACATCCCCTACCTCAGCGATGAGGTTGCAGCCTACCGCGACCTGTAAGGCGGACAGCACCCGATGGCGCCCCACGCCATCGGGTTTTTTTGTGCCTCGCAGGATAGCGGTCTGGGGGGATCGAGCAGGGATCGGCCTGAAGGCCGCGCCGGTAATCCCGGCTGTCATTTGCTTTTCGCGCCGCCAAGGCGGCGCGATCGTTGCTAAGGACGTAGTCCTCGCGCCGGTCAAGGTAAGTGGAACCGTCCGGGGCGGTATCCCCACCTTCCGCGCTTCGCTTGTGCAGGCGGGTGATTCCCCTCCGCCCCGGCCGCCCTTGCCCCGTTGCTACCCTTGGCTCGCCGCCGGGCAGAAGTTCAGGCGCGGCATTCCGCTTCGCTGAACTTCAGAACCAAAGGATTTGAGATATGACCAGCAAGGCACAGGCTCCCCGCGATGTGATCTTCAACGGTGATTGCATTGAAGTGATGCAGGCTTTCGATAGCGGCACGGTGGATTTCATCCTGACCGATCCGCCCTATGTGACCCGCTACCGGGACCGCCAGGGGCGCAAGGTCGCCAATGACGATAACGGCCGGTGGCTGCGTCCGGCGTTTCGGGAAATGCACCGCGTCTTGAAGGATGGCGGCTTTGCGGTTTCCTTCTATGGCTGGAACAAAGTCGATTTGTTCATGGATGCATGGAAGGCGGCAGGCTTCCGCATCGTCGGCCATCTTGTTTTCCGCAAGCGTTATGCGTCATCGGCCCGCTTCCTTCGCTATGAACATGAGCAAGCCTATTTGTTGGCAAAGGGCAATCCCGTCCGTCCGACACGGCCTATCCCCGATGTGCTCGATTTTCCTTACAGCGGGAACCGCCTGCACCCCACGCAGAAGCCGGTTGAAGCACTGGCGCCATTGATCGAGGCTTTCACGCAGCCGGGCGACCTTGTCCTGGACCCATTCAGCGGTAGCGGTTCGACCCTTGCGGCAGCCCAGCAACTCGGGCGCGACTGGACCGGCATAGAACTGGACAACGGCCACTATCACACCGCCAGCAAGCGGCTTGCCGCGCGGCAGCATCGCCGGGCGGCCGCATAGGTCGCCACCCTTTCCCATCATTCGCGCCCGTCCCTGCGGCGGGCGCCACCCTCACAAGGAATTATATCATGCGCTGGATTATCACATCCGATCATATGGGCACTTCCCTTGCCGGGGTCGGTGAAGATGCCGAAGGAAGCATCGCCTATGCCGGCACGAACGAGGGCGACAGTTTGCCGATGGAGTTTCGACTCTATGACGCGCGCCATAAGCTTTGCTTTGAAGGGCGTTGCGGCGACATTGACGCCGATTGGTGGCACGGCTTTGAGCCGCTGATTTGGACCTGGAACGCATTTCGCTGCCGGCGGCTGACCTACCGCCGTGTTGACCGAAGCTGGAAAGAACAGCCGTTCTTGCCTTTCTCGGGCCGATATTGAGAACCGACAACCGACAACCGACAACCGGCTGCAGGTCCTGCCCGGAGCAGCGGCGGCCGCGCGGCCCATAGGTCCGCGCGGCCGTCATGGCGCGCGCTCGCCGGGCATCGCCCGGCTCGCAAGAGACAGTAGCCAGAACGGCGTCCCCGTCCTAAGAAAGACGTGGGCCGCTACGCGGCGGCCTGGGGCGTGGAAACCCCTGAATATCCGGTTGGGCGTCGGCCGTGACGGCGCCGCTATCCTTGACCACATGGTCGGGGAGCCTGTGACGTATACAACAGGCTTCCGGGCTAAAGGTCACAGGGACCGAGATATTCCGGTTTTCCAACTCCCCGATCAGGGTCAGGAGCGAAGTTTGCGGGGGCGCACCGCAGACGAACCGCTGCTGACCTGGAACCCGACCATTGCGGACGACGCGCGAAGCCATGCCCGCCGTGCGTATAGAATCGTCTCCGTTTCGGTCTAAAAGGTTAACGGGACTGGAGGAACGGGGGCGTTATGACCGGCAAGCATTTCAAGGATCGCGCGCCCGACGCGCCGCGGCTCACCGCCTATGACGAGGATCACCTCGCCGACTATATCCGCCTGCTCGATACCGACGACGAGGGCGCCGACTGGCGCGACGCGGCGGCGCACATCTTCGGGATCGATCCGGCCGCGGAACCCGAACGCGCCCGCGCGATGCATGAGAGCCATCTCGCCCGCGCGCGCTGGATGACCGAAGTGGGCTACGCATATCTGCTCGGCCCGCGCGCCATCGAATAAGTTAACATTCAGACCGAAATGGATTTTTCCGGTCGTGGATTCCGATGCGCGGCCGGCATCGCCTGGCGCGGCCTTCGCGCTGTCGGGATGCAGTGCTTCTCCCGATCCTCGGCGGTCCAGACTCCGCACAATGAGCGGCTGGAGAGGATGATCCCATGCCAATGACGCCCGAAGGGCGCGCGCGGCGTGCCGGCAATGCGCCGGACACGCCGGGCCGGGCCGAATTCGCCGCCGCGTTCCTGCAACGCAACCGCCAGTATCGCGCAGAGCGGGCGCGACTGAACCCGAACGCCCCGGCCAGCGAGCGAACGACGCTCGCCCGCCGCTGGGGGTTGTCCTTTCGCCTATCTGCCTGATGAGCTGTCGGGCACGGTGATCTGGCGGCCGGAACTCACCGCCGTCACCGTGATCCTCGACGCTGCGCCGGAAGGATATACCGGCGCCAAGGCGGTCGATCCGCTGGCGCTGGGCGCGCTGCTCGCCGACCAGGCCGGAATCGACGGCCGGCATGTCGTCGTCGCTGACGCGGCCGGCGAGCATCGGCTGTGGCTGCGCGATCCGACGCCCGGCCGGCCGCTCGCCGCGATCGTCCCGCTCGACAAGGACTTCATCAAGCGCATCCTCAGCCTGCTGCGTTTCCATCGACTCATGTCGGGCAAGCGAACCGGCCCATTGCCGCGCGGATGGCCGCTCACCCCGATCCGCGCGGCCCGGCTCGAGCTGATGCTTCGCGCGCTCGATCTGCGCCTCGCCGGGGCGACATACCGCCAAATCGCGATCGCGCTCGGCAGGGACGAGGCCGCGCATCTCTCGGCATCCGATTTCAAGAATTCGGACGCCCGGTCCTTCGCTTATCGCCTGGTGCGCGACGCCACCGCCATGATGAAGGGCGACTACCGCAAGCTGCTGCGCTTCCGCTGATAGCGCCCGCCGCATGACAGCGGCCGGGGGGTGGTCACATCGGCGCAGCTGCGAATCTTCGTTCCCCACCCTGCCGTGAGCACTTCGCCATGATCGCCTCCTGCCACCCCGCCTCGCAGGAGACGCCCCTTGTCCCGACCGCCCGTGACCCTTCCGCCCCGCTACCTGCGGACCCCCGAGGCGGCGCGCTTCCTTGGCCTTTCCGGCCGCACGCTTGAGAAGCACCGCTATTTCGGGAGCGGCCCGGCCTATCGCCGGATCGGCGGACGGGTGGTCTATTCGGTCGACGACCTGCGCGCCTGGGCCGACCTCGGCACCAAATATTCCACGTCCGACCCCGGCCAGAACGATCTCATGCCGCAGCGGGATGCGGCGATCACGCAGAGCCGCCGATGATGCCGCGCACCGCCTCCCGTTCCGGCGAGCGCGCCCAACTCGCGCTGTTCCCCTCGCTCGGGCGCGATATCGCGCCGCGCGATGCCCAGGACCTCATGGCCTGGCCGTTCTTCAGCCTCGCCAAGCGCAGGCGGGTGACGCCGATCGATTTCCGCATGGGCGCGACCTGGATATCGGTCGAGGCCGTGCCCGAACATGGCATGGCGACCATATGGGACGCCGACGTGCTGATATGGGCGGCGAGCCAGATCGTCGCCGCGCGCGACGCGGGGCTGCCGACCTCGCGCCTGATGGCGACGACGCCGCACGAAATCCTCACATTCACCGGACG